>JBDKRF010000117.1:0-3402 GCA_039683525.1 Clostridiaceae bacterium | reverse complement strand
CGAAACCGCACCGTTTTGATACACAATGCCCAGCATGACAAGTATCTGCTTCGCGCAGTTCGCAAGGTCGGTTTGATAAAACAGCACCCAGCCGAACAGCACCGCAAGAAGCGTAAGAATTATGCCGATTGCGCGCGGCCTTCTCTTCACAACGTACTTGAGCACGCCGTGCTCCAACGCGATCAGGATGCCGTAATACAATCCCCAGAGCACAAAATTCCAGCTCGCGCCGTGCCAAAGTCCGGTCAGTGACCAAACCAGCAGCAGGTTCAGTGTCGTCCTGTGTTTTCCTTTGCGACTGCCGCCAAGCGGAAAATAGACGTACTCCCGAAAGAACTGGCCCAGTGAAATATGCCATCTGCGCCAGAACTCGGAGACAGAGTGCGCAATGTAAGGATAGCGAAAGTTCTCCTGGTAGCGGAATCCGAGCACGCGGCCGAGGCCGATCGCCATATCGGAGTACGCGGAAAAATCGAAATAGATCTGTAACGCAAAGATGATGCTGGTCATCCAACCCGCCGCAACGGAGGCGCCCGCATCCGGTAGTGCGGAGAGCATTTCGCCTAATATATTCGCAACGAGCACTTTTTTACATAATCCGATGGCGAAGCGACGCATGCCACCGGAGAAGTCGTCCAACGTGGTTTGCCGCTCGCTCAGCTCAAACTCGATGTCCGCATACTGCACAATAGGGCCTGCGATGAGTTGCGGGAAGCACGAAACATACAATAATAGCAGTGCGTAGTTTTTCTGAACACGAACGTTACCGCGATATGCGTCCACCGCATATGTGATAGCCTGGAAGGTGAAAAACGATATGCCGATGGGTAATCTCGGCGTCTGCATGCGCGACGCAGCGCCAAACAGAGCAGCGACTTGATTGACAAAGAATGCCGAATATTTAAAATATAACAACCCGGAGAGCGAAATGATAAGCGTCAGGAAAAACAAGATGCGCTTCCACAACGTTGTCTTCGCCGCGCTGAATGCGAGCGTTCCCGCATAGACCACAAAGGTCACAAATACCATGACGAGGGCAAAGACGGGTTCTCCCCAGGCATAGAACAGCAGAGAGCCGATCAATAAAACCGCGTTTCTCAAGCGAATGCTGCGGAACGCAAAATAAACCGCGAGCATTGCGGGCAGGAACAGCAATAAAAATGTCAGGCTCGAAAATACCATGGTGGTATTATACCATAGAACGATTCACTACGTGAGCGAGGGAATTTGGTGATATAATCATCACAGTCTGTTGAATCCAGCGCAACCGCCTGAAGAAATGGAGTGATCGGCTGCATGAAGCTATCAACGCAAATCAAGCAAAATCTCCCTAACGCGCTCACGATTGCGCGGTTGATCCTCTCTCCCGCGTTGCTTCTGCTGGTTCCTTTCTCCAACGGTTTTCTTCTGTTCTACCTTCTTCTGGGTGCAAGCGATCTACTCGATGGTTTCCTCGCGCGAAGATGGAATGTATCCAGTCGGTTTGGTGCGCGTCTCGACAGCGCGGCGGATTTTCTCTTTTGCGGCGTGCTGCTCTATATTCTGATTCGAAGTTTGCGTTGGCCGATCTGGGCTTTGATTTGGATTGGTGCAATCGTGCTGTTGCGGTTGACTTCTGTCGCAATTTTCTACGTTCGTTTCTCACAAGTCGCTTTTTTGCATTCCTACGCAAATAAAGCGACAGGATTCTTGTTGCTCCTCTTCCCACTGTTTCTTCGCCTGATCGGTCAGGATCTGACGATGATTTTACTCAGCGCAATCGCGAGCACCTCGGCAATCGAAGAGCTCTTGATATCCATCACTTCAAACGAATTTGATCCAAACCGGAAATCGTTTTTTCAAAAAAAGCCTCCGACTGATTCAGCCGGAGGTGTGTAACCGCAAACGCTGTTATAAAATTCCAACGATCGGTAGATTTGTCTTCTGATGGATAAACTGCAGAAAATCATATTTCTGCGCCGCGTTTGCAAATACTTTGTCTGGTAAGACAAAAGCCGACAACACGGTATGATACAGATATACGCCCGCCTTGTCGACGGCGATTCGCTCCAGTTTCGCGTATGACATCTTGATCTCTGTCAGTGAAGACTTCTCATAGAGGAACTCTTCGTCAAACTTCAGCTCAACCTGACTGTCATATGGAAGTTTGCCGTTCTTCTTGAGTAACAGCGTGTTCACGCGTACGCTCAGCAGCATCAATGGCTTAAGAATGAGCGCCCATACCCCGCTGTAAGCGGCGAAAAGAACCGCTTTGCCAACGATGTATTCCGTTCTGCCGCTTGAAACATCAAAGATGAGCTGGATCAAAAAAATCGCCGGCATGACAAGAAATAAGATGAGCAAAGTCTTTTTACCCGCAGGCGAGTGAATCGCATGATAGCAGTTGAAATCTATATATTCTTTTTCCGTGATGGTGTAGTTAAATTCAAACACGCGCGTTACCGTCCTCTTCCTTGCTTTCTGTAATGTAATTATGCCATTCGTAATATGCGTCTCTCGGCCCGAACATCACTTCAAACTCATCCCAACCGATGAGGACTTCGTGTTTGCCTCTGCTATTGCGCGGGCCTAAAATCTTTCGTTCCTCCATCATGTCCTGTAGTCTCATTGAACATGTGTAGCCAATGTTGAAGTATCGCTGAAAAGTAAAGCAATTGACCTCGCCTCGATCAATCACGATCTGTGTGGCTGCGGGCAGCATACTCAGCCTGCTTTGTTGCTCCAGGAAAATTTGATCCACTTCTTCCATCGTTTGTGTCCTTCTCTTCTCGCATAAAGTTTTGCTTTAATCAAGCGTCTCAGCTTGATAAAAGCAGAGTCCTGAGCAATTCATCTCAGGACTCTTTATTTGATCGTGCTAGATTAGTTCAAATCAATCAGCTTCGCCTTGACGCCTTCCAGCGCGTTCAGGTCTTTGACCAGCTGTTCGATCTCTTCCTTCTTGCCGTACGGCTGAAGAATGATCATGCCGTCCGTCGCGCAGAGGTCTTCGCTGACTTCGTGCAGGCCAAGGCGTGCTTTGATCTTGCAACCGTTCTCGGTCAGCACCTTTTGAAACTGGGAAGCGTTGGATGTTCTGTTGTCCATGCGGACACCGATGACGTAGTAATAAGACATGTGTTTCTCCTCCTTTTTGTTCTGGAACGAAGAGTTAGCGCCTGTTTTTAAAATTCATAAATTGCTTTTGATGTTCAAGCAAAGTGCGTGTATATTACTATGTTATTAAGTTACCCGATTATTGAGAAAAGTTCAAGTAGTTTGTATCTGGTTAACGAGGTATTCCCAAAAACCCCAGCACGACGTTTGCTATTACCCAAATTCCAGTATTGAATGCACAGAAACACACAAAAAAACCAGCACACTGGTTACCGACTGTTTCTTTAAGGATGAATGCAGAAGGAA
>JBDKRF010000116.1:0-4446 GCA_039683525.1 Clostridiaceae bacterium | reverse complement strand
CGTTGAGGCGCTGAAAGTTGTCGCAAACGGGAACGACGCACTGCTCGACATCCCGCAAGAGAAAGCGCACTTCATATTCCTTGAGCAGCTCGGCGGCAACGCCCTTTGGCTCCTTGTCCATAAACGCCTTGGAGATGGAGATTGCGCGCTCTTCGGAGAGGTTTGGGTCGAGCGTTAAGCGAACCTCACGAATGCGCGCCGCGCGCGCGAGTTCCAGCGTGAGCGATTCGCCCTCCGCGGAAACGCCCTTGCTGCGCCAGAGGTTGCTGGCGGAATCCGTACTGCGGGAAACGCCGTTGATAACGTTTGCTGCCTCAAAGTGCGTGCGTTCGGAGCTCGCGGATACGCGCGCCGCGCGCGCAAGGTCTTTTTCGTCTTCGTTTTTCACGCCGAGGATATAGCAGTCGTTTTTCAATAGCTCCTGCCGCAGCGCCTGGATGTGCTTCTGGCCAAAGTCGCGCGGGGAGAGCTTGACTTTTGCTGCCATTGCCGCCGCCGTGCCCGCCGCCTCGCCGCCAACAGCGCAGGTACCCATTACGCGCGTTGCACCCATGGCGAGCTTGCTTGCGCTGATGTTGCGCCCCGCCATCATGAGGTTTTCTATCTTGCCGGAGCAGTAGCAGCCATAGGGAATGGAAAACAGCCCCGGAAAACTGCGCACGCGAGAAGGGATGCTCCCCTTTGCCCAAAAGCCACCCGCAACATGCTCATCCATCGGCCAGCCGCCGTAGGCAACGGCGTCCTCGCGCGCAGGTTGATTCAAGACATCGTCCTCGGTGAGCACATAGTCGCCAAAGAGCCTGCGGCTCTCGCGCGTACCGGGTACGGAGCCGACCCAAACGAGCTCGTAGTTCTCCGCGCCATGGTCGCCGCCGTTTTTAATATGATCCCAAACGCCGTAAACCGTTCGAAACAGCTCATAGCGAATCTCTTCGTACTGGCCAATGATATTGTCCCAATCGCCGCCGAGCTCAATCCACCAGTAGCCGGATTTCACGTCGTATTTCTCCACCAGCTCGTCGACATGGTCCGCATAGTCCTCGCCCGGGCGGAGCACGACAACATCGTCCGCATTGTGATACACCACAACGTCACCATGATAACGGTGGATAAAGTCGTCCTCGTTAAAGTGATAGGCCCAGCTTGGTGTTTTAAACTCCACCGGGTGGCCAACGTCCTCGGCAACGAAATAGACCGTGTTGCCCATGGTCAGGCCGTCCCGCTCTTCCGGCGCGTCCTTTTCGTGATAATCCCGTTTGGCCTCGCGGCCAATGGCGTATTCCGCGCCCGCAAAATAGCCGAGCGTGCCGTTTCCCGTGCAGTCTATATAGACCTCTCCCGTAAACGAAAATCGCTTTTCCGTGCTGGACTGGTAGCACTCTATAGAAGAAATGCGCTTGCCGTCCGAATGGACGCGATCCATCGAGGTGCCAACATAGCAGGTGAGATTATCCGTTTCCATTGCTTTTGCGTAGAGCACGCCGTCCCAAATGGAGAAGTTGTAGCTGTCGTTGATGCGCTTGTTTTCGAGCTGCAGCTCCATGAGGATGCCGGTTTCCGAGGCGTTCTTTTTGCCCCAGTGGCAGGATGCGCCAGCAATATGCAGCCGCACCTCGGAGCTGGCGTTTCCGCCAAATACGTTGCGATCCTGAATGAGAACGGTCTTTGCGCCCTCGCGCGCGGAGGCGATGGCTGCGCAGAGCCCGCTCATGCCGCCGCCGACAACCACAACATCGTATTGCTCCCGAATGGGCGGATTTTGAGAAGGCGCGGGAATTTCGCGAATATAGTGCTTCATATGGAATGTATTCTCCTTTGTTTGTTAAAACGATGATCTCGAACTAGTTCGTTTAAGTGATGATTTCAAATTAGTTTGTTCAAGCGATGATTTCGAATTTGTTCGTTTAATTGATGCTTTCAAAAAGATAATTGGGATGACTCTGCGCATGCCGTTTCTGAACGATAGGCAGAATCCAAGTTCTATCGTAAGTTATAGACAGCTTCATATTATTCATGGAAAATTGCGAAGTCAACGTGCCGCGCCGTGGTTTGAAAGATTGAAACAGCTTCGCAGAAATGAGAGGCTTTTTTGCCGGATGGGTGTCATTTTGCTAAAACAGAAGGCATAAACCACGACAAGAAATCAAAAGATCGAGTTATTTACCCCATAAAACCGCTGCACTATACTAAAAACATCAAATCGATGCATTGCGTTTGCGCCGCCATCCCCGATGCGGCATTCAGCCTAAATCATTCACCCGATAATAAACCAAACGATCCAACTTTGATCATACAGAGAACAATACATTCGAATTTATCCGAGATAACCCAACTTCAGTCATCCAGAGAATAATACATTCTAAACGAATGAATCCGAAAAAGAGGTCCGTCATGCAAAAGAAAACCGTCAGGACAAGCGCGATGGCTCGTCCCAAACAGCGCTCAAAAATCGGGAAGGCATTCCACGGTTTCTTGATATACTTCAAACAGCACCCGCTCATGTATCTCATGCTGCTGCCGGGGCTCTTCTTCCTGTTCATTTACAAGTTCACGCCGCTCTACGGCATTCTCATGGCGTTTAAGGACTACAACATCTTTCTTGGCAATAACCCGCTGGACGCCATTGCGCTGAGCCCATGGGTGGGAACGAAGTACTTCGAAAAGCTCTTTGCCAGTTCCCAGTTCATCAAGGTGCTCACCAATACACTGATCATCAACGGTCTCAAGATCGCTTGGCTTTTCCCGATTCCTATTATCTGCGCAATCCTGCTCAATGAGATTCGCCGGGTTACCTACCGCAGGCTGCTGCAAACCTCCATCTATATCCCTTACTTTTTTTCCTGGGTGGTCGTATTCGGCATTTTTTACTCGCTGCTTGGTTCCTATGGAATCGTCAATACAATCGTCACAAAGCTCGGCGGAACGCGTATTCTATTCTTTACGGATACCAATATTTTCCGCTCGCTGCTGGTGTTTACCGAGGGATGGAAGGAGATCGGCTACAATACCGTTATCTACCTTGCGGCAATCACGAGCATAGACATCGGCCTTTACGAAGCGGCCAAGATGGACGGCGCAAACAAATGGGCGCAAATCTGGCATATCACCCTGCCGGGGCTGCTGCCAACCATCGTACTCATGCTCATCCTCAAGGTTGGCTATATTCTGGATACGGGCTTTGAGCAGGTGCTGGTGTTTTACAACGCCGCGGTTTACGACATTGCAGATATCATTCAAACCTACGTTTATCGACTCGGCATGGGCCAAATGGACTTTTCGCTCTCAACAGCGCTGGGCCTGTTTAACTCCGTTATCGCGTTCATTTTAATTCTAGGCGCGAACACGGTGAGTAAAAAGCTGCTCCAGCGGAGCATTTGGTAAGGGGGCGGCGGAATCATGAAAAAGACGAGTATATCGAAGAAGACAAGTATATCTGCCTACAAGAAGGCTGTACCTAAAAAACGCAGCGGCATCGCGATGGACGCAAGCGAAAAGGTGGTTCTGGCGATTGCCTATGTGCTGCTCACCATTTTCTCACTCATGGCGCTGCTGCCCTGCCTGCATGTTGTGAGCAAAGCCTTCAGCAACGGCTCGCAGGTAACCGCCGGCAACGTTTACTTCTGGCCAAACGGGTTTCAGCTCGAAACGGTGAAATACGTGCTCACGCAAACGAGCTTTTTCACCTCGCTGAAAAACTCGCTTATCGTAACCGTTCTTGGAACCATCATCAGCATGGTTACAACCATCACAACGGCCTATCCGCTCTCCAAGCCCTCTTTTAAGGGGCGCAAGCTGGTTACGCTGCTATATGTCATCAGCATGGTGTTCTTTGGCGGCATCATTCCGGCCTACATGGTGGTTCGCACGTTGGGTATTATCGATTCCTACTGGGCCTGCATTCTGCCGTTTGCGATTGTGCAGTTCAACATGTTTATCGTAAAAAGCTACTTCGAGGGCTTACCGGAAAGTATAGAAGAGAGCGCTAAGATAGACGGCGCAAGCGACTTTCGAACGCTGGTCTCCATTGTCTGCCCAATGTCCAAGCCGGTGTTGGCCACGGTATCGCTGCTGTATGCCATCAACTACTGGAACAACTATTTTCACGCAATGATGTATACCAACAGCCCGGGCATGCGCACAATGCAGCTGTATCTCTACGATATTATCAACAACGGCCAGGCCTTTGCCGAGAATCTCTACAGCGGCTGGAACAGCGCAGGTGCAAGTATCTCGAGCAACGTTACCACGGATGGCATGGTTGCCGCGGCGGTTACAATGTCGCTCATTCCGATCATTGCGTTTTATCCCTTTGTTCAGCGTTTTCTTGTGCAGGGCATTACCATCGGTTCCGTAAAAGGCTGAGGCAGACGAAGCGCGCGAACGATTCCGCTTCTCGAAAATCGGTTTCTCATAACGATGGCATGGTAACCAAGGTCTTTAGTCGAT
>JBDKRF010000115.1:0-10154 GCA_039683525.1 Clostridiaceae bacterium | reverse complement strand
GCGGCGAGGCGCAGCGGCATCTTCGCCAGCTGCGTGTAGGCAATCAGCAGAAACGTACCCGTACCCGGCCCGTAGAACCCATCGTACATGCCGACGAAAAGAGCTGCAACGCAGATCACGAGAAACTGCCGTTTCCGGCTGACTGGCTCCAGTGAAGTTTCCGAAAGATCACGTTTTTTCAGTATGACAAACGCGAGAATCGGAATCAGCACCAGCATGATGTAGCGAATGATGTTGTCGTCGATCGCGAGGATCAGCTTGGCACCTGCAATCGAACCCAGCACCGCAAGCACGGCGGACGGAATCGCCGTCGGCCAGTCCACGCACTTGTTTTTGATAAACCGCGCGGTGGAGGCGCAGGTGCCGATGCTGCTAGAAAGCTTATTGGTTGCAATCGCGTTGTGCGGCGGCAGTCCCGCGATGAGATAGGCGGGCAGCGAGATCAACCCGCCGCCGCCCGCAACCGCGTCGATCAAGCTCGCCGCAAACACGAGCGGGCAAATGATCAAAAGCTGCCAGTAGTTGATTGTCATGCAGGATGCTTCTCCGTTCCGTTACTGGGGGTTAAAAGAACGCGTCAATCCTTGGTTTGATCCGATTCCGGGCGACCCAGGGATTCCGCTGTGCGATCCTCGCAGAACTGCTGCGTATAGAGGTCGTAGTAGTAACCGCGCTTTTGGAGCAGTTCTTCGTGCGTGCCGCTCTCCTGAATTTCGCCGTTGCGAATCACAAGGATGCGATCCGCTGTGCGGATGGTGGAGAGGCGGTGCGCGACGATGAAGCTCGTACGATCCTTGAGAATATGCGTAATCGCGTGCTGAATCAGCTGCTCGGTCTCGGTGTCGATGGAACTTGTGGCTTCGTCGAGCACGAAGATGCGCGGGTCTTTCAGCACCACGCGTGCAAACGAGAGAAGCTGCTTTTGTCCGGTGGAGAGGCGTGCGCCGCTTTCACCGATCTCTGTGTCGTAACCCTTCTCCTGCTGAAGAATGAACGGATCTGCGTGTACCAGTCGTGCGGCTTCCATCACTTCTTCGTCCGTCGCATCGGGCTTGCCGAAGCGGATGTTGTCCTTGATGGTGCCGGAGAAGAGGTGCGGCGTTTGCAGCACGTAGCCGAGGCTCGATTGCAGCCAGAGCTGACTGCGCTTGCGGTAGTCCGTTCCGTCGATGCGGATTTCGCCCTCCGTCGGCTCATAGAAGCGGCAGAGCAGGTTGACGATCGTACTTTTTCCCGCGCCGGTCTCGCCGACGAGTGCGATGGTCTGACCCGCTTTGACATCCAGGGAGAAATCGTCTAGCACTCGCTCACCGCTCTTATACTGGAACGTCACGTGGTCAAACACGATGTTGCCCGTGATGGGTTCCCAGTTTTCCGTCTTTGGCTGCAGGATATCGCCGTATTTCGCTAAAATCTCCGCGCTGTCGACGACGTCCGGCTCGGTGTTGAGCAGCGTAATCACGCGCTCCGCACTGGCCTGAGACCCCAGCATCTCCGCGAGGATGTTTGCAAGCTGCTGAATCGGATCGAAGATCTGCGTACAGTAGGAGATAAACGCAACCAGCGTGCCAACGGTGAGCGCACCGATGAAGGCGGTCGTCGGATTCAGCACGCCCTGACCGCCAAGCGTGAGCGCGAGTCCGGTTCCGATCGCGCCAAGGGACATGATGATCGGGAAAAACGAGGCGGAGACCAGCGCGCTCTTGATGCTTGCCTGCTTCATCTTCCCGGTGAGCTCGTTAAACTCGTTTGCGTTGGCTTCCTCGCGCACGAGCGTCTTGGTTGTGACAGCGCCCATGATGCCCTCGTTAAACGCGCCTGTGATGCGGGAGTTGAGTTTTCTCGCATCACGCTGATGCTTGAGCATGAGCTTTTGCAGGCGGATACTGATGAACGCGAGCAGCGGCAGCACGGCAAGCGAGATCAGCGCGAGCTTCCACGAAAGCACGAACATGGTGATGATGCAGCCGATTGCATACAACAGCGACCAGAGCACGTCGACCAGGCTCCATGCGATCATGTCCGACAAGCGGGAGATATCGCTCATCATGCGCGCCATGATATAGCCCACCGCCGTGCGATCGTAGAACGAGAACGAGAGCTCCTGCAAACGCAGGAATCCGTCCTGACGAATGTTGTACGCAATCGCCATCTCGAGCTTACCGGCAAACGTAATAAACGTGATGACACCGGCGCTCTGGATGAGAATTACGAGTAAGTAGAGCATCGCAAACTTACCGAGACCATCCAGCGTTTTCGGCACAACAAAGTGGTCGATGGCATAGCTGGTGAACAGCGGGTAGGAAATGTCGATGGCGGCAACGGCGACCAGCGCTGCGATAACGGTAAAAAACAACTTTTTGTGCTGGAGTGCATAGCGGTAGAGCCGTTTCCAAACATTCCAGTCTATCTTTTTTGCAGCAAAATCCTGCTCTTCAATATACATTATGCTTCGCCTCCTTCCGAGACGGCGTCCTGAATCTCGGCAATGCGCCGGTACAGGCCCTGTTGCTGAATCAACTGCGCGTGCGTGCCCTGCTGGGTGATGTGCCCATCCTCCAGCACGAGGATGTTATCTGCCTCGCGCAGCGTTGTAATGCGATGCGAAATCAGGAATGTGATGCCATCCTGATTCAACGCAAGAAGAGAGCGGCGAATGGCGGCGTCCGTCTCCGAATCGACCGCACTCATAGAGTCGTCAAAGATCAGGATCGGCGCGTTCTGCATCAGCGTGCGAGCGATGGCGACGCGTTGCTGCTGTCCGCCGGAGAGGGTAACGCCTCGCTCGCCAACGAGCGTTTCGTAACCCTGCTCAAAGTTCTCGATGACGTCATGCACACTTGCCGTGCGCGCTGCGCAGTAGACATCATCCTCCGTGGAACATGGCGCGCAGATGCGGATATTTTCCATGATCGAACGTGAATAGAGGAATGGCTCCTGCAGCACAATGCCGATGTTACGGCGAAGGTGCCCGTGCTCGATGTCGTTGACATCCGTGCCCGCGATCGTGATGTTCCCCGCGGTGCGCGCATAGAGCCGCTGCATGAGCTGCACAAGGCTTGTCTTGCCGGAGCCCGTGGCGCCGAGAATCGCGATGGTCTGGCCGGGTTTCGCGGTGAAGCTCACACCGTCCAGCACGTCGTTATACCGTTCGTAACCGAAGCAGACGTTGTCGAAGACGATGTCTCCCGTCAGGTCGGGCGCAAGCGCTTTTCCCGGCTCCGTTTCGACCGGAGCGGAGAGAATCTCGTCCAATCGTCCCAGCGAGACGCCGGCTTTGCCCATATCCGCAAGGATTCTGCCAAGTTGGCGAACCGGCCAGGTCAACATCGCCACATAGGTGGTGAAGAGAGCCACGTTGCCGAGCGTAAAGGTGCCGCGATAGACGCCGATAACGCCCATGCAGAGCGAAAGCCCGATCTGAATATAGCCCACGCAGTCCGAAAGACCCCAGTAGAAGCCGAGCAGTTTGATGAGCTTGTAGGTTTTCTCACGATACGTGCTGTTGAGTTTGGTGAATTTGTCGATTTCACTCTTTTGCTGACCAAAAGCGCGTACGACGCGCATGCCGGTCAGGTTCTCCTGTAGCATGGTCGAGAGAGCGCCTTCCGCCTCGTCGGAACCCGTGAAGTATTCCTGTACATACTTGAAATACACGAACGAGCTGATCGTCAGTAGCGGCAAAAAGGCAAGCGAAATCAGCGTCATCTTCACATTGACGGAGAACATGACGAGCGCCGCGAGAACGAACATGACGAGTGTGCGCACGATCTCCATGAGCTGAAGATGCACGAAGCGCCTGACCGTATCCACGTCCGACGTACAGCGTTGAACGAGGTCGCCCGTGCTCGCGTGCTTGTGGTAGTCGTAGGGGACATCCTCCAGATGGCGGTAGAGCCGGTTTCTGAGCTTCGTCGCCATGCCTTCGGAAGCGTAGGCGATATTTTGCCTACGCGTGAAGGTAAACAGGCAGTTCATCGCGGTGAACAGGAACAGTGCCACGCCGCAGATAAACAGACTGTTGACGAAGTACGGACGCCCACCGAGGGACTCAATCCACGGCAGCAGGAACTTCGGCGTGGAAGTCGTAACGCCTTGAATGACGTAATCAAGCGTAAAGCTCGTCACATACGGCACGGCATACGAAAACGCGGTGGAGAGCAGAACGCTGATGGTCGCAAACACGAGAAAGTGTCTGTGACCCTGCAACAGCTCGCCCACCAATTTCCAGTTGGTCTTTTTGTGTTCCGTTTTTTCCTGTTTCATCTTTGCTATTGGGATTTTTTTCTTCTCTTTATTCTTATCATTCTTCTTCATAACATATCCTGTGGGTTCACCTCGACCATGGCGAATAATTCGTCCCGATGGTCTGCGGCAAACGTATAAATCGTTTGGATCGCGCCGCTGAGTCGCGCCGTGCGCAGCAGCCTGATCAGTATTTGGTGACGGTAGGCACGCTGTTTTCTCTTGATGGGCGCGGGGGAAGCGCTAAAAAGCAGCAGATCCCGTTCTCCATCCTTGCCGAGGGTTTCGTTGAGGGCAAGCTTGAGCTGCTCCGCATACGCGGAGACGCCATTGGCGAGAGCAATCTCGTCATCAGAGGAAAACAAAATGCGGATGAACAGCGAAAACGGCGGAAAGATGGCTTTCTTTCGCTGCTCCAGTTCGTATGTGTAGAAGCTCTTATAATCGTGACCCTTCGCAAAACGGATCGCGGGATGCGCGGGAGAATAGGTTTGAATCACCACACGCCCCGGGGTTTCGTCCCGTCCGGCTCGCCCTGCAACCTGGGTGAGCAACTGGAAGGTGCGCTCCGTACTGCGGTAGTCGGGGATCAGCAGCGTCGCATCCGCCGCAACCACGCCGACTAGCGTCACATTCGGGAAATCATGGCCTTTGGCGATCATCTGTGTGCCGACGAGGAATTGCGCCTCGCCGCGCGCAAATGCGCCGAGCATCTGCTGCATCGTATCTTTCGTACGGATGGTATCCGTATCCATGCGAAGGGTAATGGCCTTCGGAAAGAGATCGTGCAGCGCTTCCTCCACCTGCTCGGTGCCGATACCAAAGTACTTGATAAACGGCTTTCCGCAGGCGGGGCATTTGGTAGGCAAAGGCTTGACCGAGCCGCAGAAATGACACCGCAGACGGTTCTCGCCCTTATGATACGTCATGGAGATATCGCAATCGTCGCAGAGGACGACGTGCCCGCAATTCCGGCAGGAGACGAAGGTAGAGTACCCTCGACGGTTGATGAAGAGCATCGCCTGCTGGCCTTTTTCGAGGCACTCGCTCAGATATAGCGCGAGTTTGCCGCTGAAGATGCCGTTGTTGCCTGCCTGAAACTCTTGCCGCAAGTCGATGACTTCAACCACGGGTAGCGGGCGGTTTTGAACGCGATCAGGCAGCTCGAGTAACTGATAGCGTCCCGAGAGCGCGCGATAGTAGGAGAGAAGGGAAGGCGTTGCGCTGCCAAGGAGCAGCGGGGAACCGAACTGCTTGGCACGAAAGCTGGCGACATCCAGCGCGCCGTAGCGCGGCACCGTTTCGCTCTGATAGCTACCCTCATGCTCTTCGTCGACGATTATGAGACCGACGTTTTGCATCGGCGCAAAGATTGCGCTTCTCGCGCCGACTGCGACGCGTGCTTTCCCGAGGCGGATTCTGCGCCACTCGTCAAAGCGTTCGCCTGCGGAGAGCCTGCTGTGCAGCACGGCGATTCCGTCTGAAAACCGCTCTTGAAAGAGGCCGACGGTCTGCGGGGTGAGTGCGATCTCAGGTACGAGCATGATCGCCTGTCTGCCCGCGGCGAGACAGCGCTCGATGGCATGCATGTACACCTCGGTCTTGCCGCTGCCGGTCACGCCGTGCAGCAGGAGCGTCCCGTTCTTTGCGTCCATCGCCTTGACGATCGCGTCCACCGCGTTTTGCTGCGATGCATTGAGGGTCACCTGCTTGTCAGCTGTGAGCGCGCTGATATTCGGGCGGCGGAAGGTGACGTGGCCGCCCTCGACCACATAGCCGCGCTTAATGAGCGCCGAGATCGCGCCCTGTGCGTCCGGCACAAACGCTAGCACATCCGAAGCCGACATCTCAAGCCCGCTTTTCTTCAGCGTTTCGAGTACCTCATATTGCTTTGGAGCGCGGGGCTTGCCGCTCTTGTCAAGCAGAGACAGCATTTGAGAATCGATCTCATCGGGATTTGCGAGCCTGAGCGTGCGCTCGATTTTCTCCTTTACCTTCGAGCCGCGCATCTGCGCCGGAATCATCAGGCGAAGCGCGTCAACAAGCAGGCAATAGTAGCTCTTTTGCATCCAGTAAGCCAGCTCAATCTGCTCCGGCGTGAGGATGGGGTAGGGTTCGATGACGCGAAGCAGGGGTTTCAGCGATAGTGGGGTTGGCTGCGTTTCATCGTATTCTGCTGACTCTTCGTTTGCTTCCATTACGCGGATGACAAAGCCTTCGCGCTGCCGGTTTCCGCTGCCGAACGGCACGAGCACATGACTGCCAATTGAGACCTGCATGCCGTCAGGCACAAGGTAACTGTAAAGCCGGTCGACGTTTGCGTGCGCAATGTCTACGATGACTTCGCAGGTTTTGTCCATGCCGTTCACCTCCTGATTGCGTGTGTCATAGAGTTATTTTCTTTTTTGGGTTGTTGTGAGAAACGGTTCTTGCGCAGAATATATGCCAAAACAGCAATAAGCCCGCAAGCGGGCCAGTGCAACGTCGATGCCGCAACGGAACAAAGCCGGAGTGCGGATTCGGCGAGAATTCATATCATGTCGTATAGAAACGGGAATGACGCTCCCGTAAGAAAATCGGGCTTGTCAGTCCTGATAGAATTCCTTCGGATATTCCAGATGGAGTTTACCCGTGTAGAGTTCATCTACGGCGACGGAAACAGGCTTGCGGCCGTCTAACTTATCTGGATCCGATTGCAATTGGCGCGCTCTCTGCGCAACGGCGGTCACCAGCATATACCGGCACCCCGCGATCTCGATCAGTTCATTCAACGGTAAATTCATCATAATGCGTTCCTGCCTCCTTGTAGTTTCTCAATCAATTCGACGTTGCGGGAAACCTTGCAGCGCTCCGCTACGATGATATCCTCCGTGCGCGCAATCGCGAGGTCGAGAATATCGTTTACAACAACATAGTCGTATCGATCGATGCATTTCATTTCCTGATACGCCGTTTCAAAACGGCGATCTATCGCTTCGGAACTTTCGGTTCCGCGATGGATGAGGCGGGATTTCAGCTCGCTCATGGAAGGCGGTGCGATGAAGATCAGCACTGCGTCGGGGTAAGCGGCTTTGACGCGCATGGCGCCCTGCACGTCGATTTCAAGGATCACGCTGCGGCCTTCGGCAAGCTCCTGCTCGACAAAACTCTTTGGCGTACCATAGTAATGGGTGTTAAACACGCGCATATACTCGAGGAACGCGCCGCTTTCGATCATCTTTTGAAACTCTTCTTCGGTTTTGAAGAAGTAATGAACGCCGTCGATTTCGCCGGGCCGCGGTTGCCGCGTCGTCGCGGAAACGGACATGCGAATATCGCTGTTGCGCGAAATCAGTGAAATATTGATGGTGCCTTTGCCAACGCCGGCAGGGCCGGAGATGACCAACAGTAGGCCTTTTCTGTTCTGAGTCATGTGATGATTCTCCTCTCGTCGTCAGTCGTCTCGTCAGTCGTCGGCTTCGTCCGCTTTGGTGTCGAGCCGGTTTGCGATGGTCTCCGGTTGGATGGCGGAGAGTATCACGTGGTCGCTGTCCGTTATGACGACGGCTCTGGTACGCCGTCCGCAGGTTGCGTCGATCAGGCGGCCGCTCTCGCGTGCCTCCTGTACGATGCGCTTGATGGGCGCGGACTCCGGGCTGACAATCGCAATCAGGCGGTCTGCCGAGACGATGTTGCCAAAGCCGATATTCACAAGCCGCAGGTTCATCATAAAGGACTGCTCCTATACTAAAAAACTTTTATTTCGTATCGTTGGAATAAGCGTTACTCGATGTTTTGCACTTGTTCGCGTATCTTTTCGATCTCCGCTTTGCCGGTGAGAACAAGCTTGGTCAGCTCACCGTCGTTGGCCTTGGAGCCGATGGTGTTGAATTCGCGGTTCATCTCCTGCACCACAAAGTCAAGTTTACGTCCGGCGGGTTCGGGATCGACAAGAAGGCTTCTCATCTGCGCCAGATGGCTGTGAAGGCGTGTGATCTCTTCATCGATGCTAGCCTTATCCGCAAAGAGCGCTACCTCGGTTGCGAGCCGTGCGCGATCCACCTCAACATTGCCTAAGAGGGTAGTGATGCGATCGTTGAGCTTCGCGCGGTATTCTTCTACCACGATCGGCGCGCGAACGGCAATCTGATTGGTGAGGGATTCTACGGTGTTTGCACAGTTGCTCAGGTAGACGCCGAGGCGGTCGCCTTCCTGCTTGCGCATCACAAGGAGGGCATCGATTGCGGAGCTGATCGCGCCGTTGAGCAGCGACAGCAGCGCATCGGAATCTTCGTCCGTTTCACGAACATTGGAAACGTCCGGTAGCCTAAGCGCGGCGGTGAGGGACAGATCATCCCGCAGTGCGAGCGTCTCGTTTGCCTGCCGTGCCGCCGCGACAAAAGCCGCGAGCAGAGGCACATCGATCTCAACGCTTCTTGCGTCGCTGCGCAGGTTGCGATAGTTGACAAATACATCTACGTGTCCGCGCGAAAGCCTCGCGGTGAGCGCGGAACGGATCGGATCTTCTAAAAACGAGAGATGGCGGGGCAGACGCATACCGACATCGAGGTAGCGGTGGTTGACGCTTTTGAGCTCAACCGTCATTTCGCGTCCGTCTGTAGAAGCGCTTCCTTTGCCGTAGCCTGTCATACTGTACATCGTGTGTCACCCCCAAGTCGCAATTATAAATTATAGCATGTGATGGAGCATCACACAAGCGTTAAGAACGAACAGAATACTTACATGCGAATTTCAATCCGGTTTGGTCTTCGTTTATGCGTATCTACTCACACGATTATTCGTGCGAATAGAGCCGGTAGAGCTCATCCGCGTGCGGTTCTTCCAGCGGATCACCGTCGACAAAACTCGTGTTTCCTGCGATCGCGCTCCCGATGACGGCGGCGGGAATTCCGCTCTGCTCGAGCGCGCTGCAAAGGCGCGCGCCGTCCTTGCAGGCGATTAACAGGCTTCCGCTGCCAATAAGCCGCAAGGGATCGAGTGAGAGCGCCGCGCAGAGCGCGCGTGTTTCCTCACGAACGGGAATCTTTGCGGTGTCAATCAAAACTGCGCAATGGTTGGCAAAACCAAGCTCCCAGCTTGCACCGAGAACGCCGCCTTCCGTCACGTCGTGCATAGCAGTCGCACCAAGCTGCATGGCGATGCGACTTTCGACGACGATGCTGAGTTTTCCCGTGAGCGATCGCGCGGCGTCGAGCAGCTCGGCGGGAACAGCGGTAAGACGATCGGGAAAGTCTTCCGCGAGGATGGTTGTTCCCTCAACGGCGGCCCACTTCGTCATCACGATGTCGTCGCCGGGTCGCATGCCGCGTAAGGCTTGGTTGCGGGGCTGTCGGGCGATAACGGTGGCGTTCGTCACCGCGCGGGTCACCGCGTCCGTGACCTCGGTGTGCCCGCCCAGGATATCGACGTTGGCAAGCTGCGCCGCGGCGGAGAGATCGTCCGCAATCTGCGAAATCTGTGCCATGGTGCCTGTTGGCGGCATCAGCAGCGTGACCAGCAGCCCCACGGGCTCCGCGCCCGCCGCAGCCGCGTCGTTGCAGCTCACGTGAACGGTGAGTCTGCCAAGATGCGCAACACTAGCGGAGGTGATGGGGTCGCAGCTGAGCACGAGCAAATCAGAACCGATGTCGACCACGGCGCAATCTTGCCCTATCATGGGGGAAGAGAGCGACTCCGGCCGAACTCGGCGGAATTTTTTGAGTACCAGACGATCCAGATCGTCGTTGTCGAGTTTACCAAGTCTAAGCATGTGTATCGCGTTCTCCAAGTTCGTTTAAAAAAGTGTAACGGGGATTTCTGTGTGCGGCTCTTCGCCGATCAGCGCGAAAAATTCATTTTCTGTCAAGAGCGGGATGCCGAGCTCGCGCGCCTTGTCAAGCTTGCTGCCCGCGCTCTCGCCATAGAGCACA
>JBDKRF010000114.1:0-2831 GCA_039683525.1 Clostridiaceae bacterium | reverse complement strand
CTTCCCTATATGCAAACACCGACGCAATGACTTGAACGGTATTTGTTGCGAATCCTTCCGCGTCCTTCAGTACGACTTCCCGCGCGATGGAGATCAACGTATTCATTCTGCCGTAACTCATGAGCCTACCTTCCAGTCGCGGTCGAGGCGAAGCAGGGTGTTCACTGTGTTCCATACTTGCTGCCCGGCCTGTACATTGTCCGCAAAGAATCCGCCAGTACTGCCATCCCGGCTCTCATAGAAATGGGAAGCCAACATGATCACCGCAGCCTCAGTCGTCGGTGGCATGCCCGCCACTTCGTAGGTCCCGGCGGTCAGGTGCTGGTAGCTTTCGGCGTAGGATGTTGCTGCGTCAATTAGCCGCTGAAGCAGTTCGTCATCCGCGTCATGCGTCAGGATCAGGTTCGCCTTGACCTTAGTTAGCAGCGTCGTCATCTCACATCGAACCCGGCTGGTCTGCCGCCATGATTCCAGCGTTCTTGAGCTTCAGAAGAAGCGCGTTGAAATCGCTCGTGAGGTCGGCGATCGTCGTTGCGGCGCTGTCCGCTTGATTCGTCGCCTGATACACGCTGCCAGCGGTTTGCTCAGTTGCATATCCCGATTGCAGCCCAGTGACAGTGGCGGTATCAAGAATCTCCAGCGTGCCGCCAATGACCAGCCGATCCCCACCGTCGGTTAGGTAGTTTTTACAGTTGCGGGTCACGTCCCCCGCCGGAGCCTCAATGATTTCCATATAGCACCTCCGTTACGCCTTCTGTTGCAGGACCTTGATCGCTTCGGGCAGAATCAGCTTACCGTCGAGACGCTGGCATGCGAGGAAACCAATCTGACCGGTGGTCGCATACAGCTCGTTCAAACGTTTGAAGGTGCGGCCCTGACGATCGGCGATCCAGTAATAGGAAAAGTCGCCAAACGCGATGGATTTGTTGCCCGCACTGACTCCCGGCATGAACTCACTGGTCACGATGCGGTGGCCAAGGATCGTGTCTGGCGCGTTTTCCGTGATGCCCGGACGCCAGAGATACTGGCCATCGCCATCCTTGAGCTTACGCAGCAGCTTCACCGTCGTGTCGTTGAGCACAAACACCGCGCTCTTGCGGAATGGCGCGCGGAGCGAGTACACGAGATCGATCAGCTCATCGCCCGTGATTGCCGACGCACCTGCGGTGGTAACGCCGATCTCCGCGCCACCGGTCGTGTGCAGAATACCGATGGGCTTGCTCACGCCGTTGCCGGTGAGGAATGCATCCTCTTCCTTGTCGCCGATGCGTTTGCCGAACTGATCCGACACATACCCTTCGATGTCGAAGACGCTATCCGATAGCAATTCCTCGGACACCTTGATCATGGTCGCAAGCTTATACGCACCGAGCACGACCTGCGAAAAGGTATCATCCGAGAGCGGGTAGGTGCCCTCTTCGTCGACCCAGTCGGCGGTTCCCTTCGACGCGACCACCGGGATCTTACGATCACCGTAGCTGGTCTGGATCACATGACAGAGCGGACGCAATACGTTCGCAGCCGTCAGTTTCTGCACGAGCGTCTTTTCAAACTCGTCCGGTACGAGATAGCCGCCCTCGCTGTCGGTGCCTTCCAGCAGGGAGTTCAGGATCTCTGGTCTAGGGTTCTTGGAGCGGATCGCGTTCCAGAGCGCTTTCTTATACGCATCCGACGCGCGACCCGTTTTCTGTTCCGCGGTGGGCTGTGCAGGTTTGCTGGTCAGTGGATCCGCAGTAGGTTTATTGAGTTCGGCGTCCAGTGTCGCCTGACGCTCCAACCGGTCGATCTCCTTGCCGAGGTTGACGACGTCGGCTTCCATCTTTTCGTAGTTTGTGACATCCTCGGCTGCGAGCAGGCCGTCCGTGCCACGCTTGGTGTCGAGAAATGCTTTCGCCGCGTCCCACGCTTTGGCGCGCTTTTCGCGGAGTTCCTGAATCTGATTCATATTTTTCTCCTTATTTCTTCAAAAGATTGAGACGCTGATACAGCGGCTCGGAAGGTTGCTTGTGTTCTGTTTTCGGGATTTTGCTCAGGAGCGAATTTGTCACCGCGCGACGGCTAAATTGGTAGCCATTGATCGGAATACCGTCCTGCACGCCCGTGTCGCGTGTCAGGATACCGTCAACGAAACCAAGCTCGATCGCCTTTTGCGCATTCATCCACGTCTCAGCATCCATGAGGTGCGCGAGCTTCGCGCGGGACATGCCCGTCTTCAGCTCATATGCGTTGATGATGCTTTCCTTTACCTCGTCCAGCATGGCGATCGCTTTTTGCATTTCTTCGCTGTCGCCTATCGCTACCGTCAACGGGTTATGGATCATGAGCAAGCTGGTCGGGGCCATGAGCACTTCGGTGCCGGCCATAGCGATCACCGACGCGGCACTTGCCGCGATACCGTCGATCTTGACGGTAACCCGACCCTTGTACTCCATGAGCATGGTGTAGATCTGGCTTGCTGCGACGCAATCGCCACCTGGACTATTGACCCAAATCACGACGTCGCCCGTGCCGGCGTGTAACTGCTCCCGAAACAGTTTCGGCGTGACGTCGTCATCAAACCAGCTCTCTTCGGCGATCACACCGTCGATGGTCAACGTGCGGATGCCGTCTTCATTGCGCACCCAATTCCAAAATTGTCGTTTCAAGAAGAATCCTCCTTTTTCTGCTGTGCTCCCCCGAATAATTTATGTGAAGCTTCACATAAATTGTTTTATGTAGAGTAAGTGATTATGTTGAGTTGAATGGATAGCCGGTGCTAATCATCATAGAATGGCAAGCAAAGTAGGCATTTTATGAGTTAATTCCTGCTTTTCAGCAAAATTCACTCAACA
>JBDKRF010000113.1:0-3941 GCA_039683525.1 Clostridiaceae bacterium | reverse complement strand
ACCATGCCCCGGGCGAACTTCGTCCGGGGCTTTTTGTTGCGCTGCGGTTGACTAATCCGGGTCTTTGATCGCGAACACAAACTCGCAGGAGCAGACTTTCTTTCCGTTAACGCGCGCGGTGCCGGCGCCCATCCCGACAACGCCGTTGACCGCGGTGATCACGGAATCCAGCTCCAGCAGATCCCCCGGCACCACCGGCGCGTGGAAGCGCGCGTTGGTGATTTTTCCGAGGAACGCGAGCTTGCCGCGCATCTCGTCCAGCGTGAGCAGCGCGATGCCGCCCGCCTGCGCGAGCGCCTCGACGATCAGCACGCCGGGCATGACTTTCTTCTTGTCGAAATGTCCCTGAAAATACCACTCGTTGCCGGAAACCGCTTTCACGCCTTTTGCGGACACACCGGGGACGAGCTCGTCCACGCGATCCACCATCAAAAACGGCTCACGGTGCGGCAGAATTTGCTTAATTTGCTCGATTCCGAGGCTACCCGTTTCGTTGCTCTCCATCGACACCTTACCTCTCGCCGCGCTTGAGCACGAGGCAACTGTTGTGCCCGCCAAAGCCGAAGGAGTTGGACAGCGCATAATCGCTGTCGAGCGTCTGCGCCGTGCCCTTGACGTAGTTCAGGCGGCAGACTTCGTCCTCTTCCTGCAGCCCGATCGTCGGCGGCGCTACGCCTTCGTTGAGCGCGAGCAGAGATAAAACCGCCTCAAACGCGCCCGCCGCGCCCAGCATGTGTCCCGTCATGGACTTGGTCGAGCTGACCTTGAGCGCCTTTGCGTGCTCGCCAAAGCAGCTCTCGATTGCCGCGCTCTCCGTCGCGTCGTTGAGCGGTGTGCTTGTGCCGTGGGCGTTGATGTAGCCTATCTGCTCTTTGCGAATGCCCGCATCGCGGATCGCCTCCGCCATCGCACGCGCCGCCTGCTTGCCTTCCGGCTGGGGCGCCGTGATGTGGTGCGCATCGCAGGTCTGCGCATATCCCGCGAGGGTGCCGATGGGCTTTGCCCCGCGTTTTTTCACGCTTGCTTCGCTCTCCAATAGCAGAAACGCCGCGCCTTCGCCGATCACGAAACCCTGACGCTCTTTGTCAAAGGGAATGCTTGCGCGGGTAACGTCGTTGCTCTCGGTCAGTGCGCCCATCTGATGGAACCCCTGCACCGCAAGCTCAATCATCACCGATTCCGCCCCGCCGACGAGCATCGCGTCCGCTCTGCCCTCGCGTACGGCATAGTACGCGTGCCCGATGGCGTCCGCGCCGGACGCGCAGGCGGTCACGATGGAATAGCACGGGCCGTTGAGACCATATCGGATCGCGATCAGCCCCGCGGTGGTGTTGACGATCGCCTTTGGAATAAAGAACGAGGAGACGCTGCGAGGCCCGTTGTTGACGAGCTCCGCGTACTGCTCGCAGATGACGTCCAGGCCACCCATACCGCTGCCAAGCACCACGCCGACACGCTCCGGGTCATACTCCTCAGGCTTGAGCCCGGCTTCCTCCCAGGCCTGTGCCGCGGCGACGATCGCCATCTGCGTAAAGCGCGCCATACGCTTCGCCTCGCGCTTGTTGACGTAAGGCTCCGGCGTAAAATCCTTGACCTGTCCTGCCGCGAAGATCTGCGTCAGTTCCGCGTTAAACAATTCCGGTGTGGAGATGCCGCTCTTGCCCGCAACCGCCGCGGAAAAGCTCTCCCGCGCGGTCATGCCAAGCGGAGATACCGCTCCGATACCGGTGATAAAAACTTCCATACCCTCTAATCCTCCTTGCGTTGCGGCTTGGATTACATCGCCATGCCGCCGTCTACCACAAAAACCTGCCCGGTGACATACCCCGCCCCTTCAGAACAGAGAAACGCGACCATATGGGCAACGTCTTCCGCCTTGCCGATGCGGCGCATGGGGATGCTCTTTTTGAGCGCATCCTTAGCCATCTCGCTCATAGCGTCGGTCATCGCAGTCTCGATAAAACCGGGCGCCACCGCGTTGACGCAGATGCTCCAGCGGGCGACTTCCTTCGCGGCGGACTTGGTGAGTCCCACCATGCCGGCTTTGCTCGCGGCGTAGTTCGCCTGCCCCGCGTTGCCGGTAAGCCCCACGACCGAGGTGATGTTGACGATCCTGCCGCGTTTTTCGCGCGCCATGACGTTGATCGCCTCGCGCGTCATGAAGAACGCGCTGTCGAGGTTTGCGCGAAGCACCTTGTGATACTGCTCGTCCGTCATGCGCATCAAAAGCCCGTCGCAGGTAAGACCTGCGTTGTTGACCAGCGCGCTCAGTCCGCCAAGCGTTTCCACGCAGCCCTGCACCAGTGCAACGCACGCGGCGGAGTCGCCGAGATCGCCGCCGATGGCCACGGCCTTGCGCCCCATAGACTCGATCTCGCGGCAGACTTCCTCCGCCACCAATCGATTGCTGTTGTAGTGCACACAGACGTCATAGCCGTCCTTGGCAAGTTGCAGACAGATGGCTTTGCCGATGCCGCCAGACCCGCCTGTGACCAGAGCCACTTCGCTCATGCGCCGCCTTCTCTTTCCGCGCGGAGGAACGCCTCCAGAGAGGCCTCATCCTGAACGCTGTAGAGCGCGATATCGCGGCTGACGCGACGCTTGAGCATCTTACTCAGCACGCCGCCGGGGCCGATTTCGACAAAGCGGGTGACCCCGCCGGCAAGCATGCCCTCGATGCAGCCATGCCAGCGCACGCGCGTGTTCATCTGCGCGCAGAGCAGCGCGCGATAGTCCGCGCTTTTCGGGTACGGCGCACCCAATGCGTTGCTGTAGACCACGCCGCACGGCTCACCGAAGATTTCGCCCGCGAGTTCGGTCGAAAAATGCTCCGCGGCCTGATCCAGCAACGGACAGTGCGAAGGGCCTTTCATCGCGAGCATGGTCACCATCCTCGCGCCAGCGGCTTCCAACGCGGTCTTTGCCTCGGCAAGCTCACCTAAGAATCCGCCGAGCGTCATCTGCGTCTCGGAAAGGTGGTTTGCGATAAAGACGTTGCTGAGCGGAACGATCGCGGCTTCCACCTGCTCCAGCGTCAGCCCGACGACGGAGAGCATGCCGCCCGTGCCGGGAGGCACCGCGCCGTCCATGACTGCGCCGCGCCTGCGCACGAGTGATGCACCCTGCGAGTCCAGCAGCACGCCGGACGCCGCCAGAGCCGTGTATTCGCCGAGCGAAAGCCCTGCAAATACGTCCGCATGTGCGCCTTCCGCTTCCAGTGTGCGGAGGGTTGCGAGCGAGTGCGTGTAGATCGCGGCCTGAATCACGGAGCTTTCGTCCATGCCCTCGCCCTTGAAGCAGGCGGTCTTCAGGTCGATGCCCGCACCCGCTTCGCAGCGGTCGAAGGCTTCGCGGTAACGGCTATAGGATAAATATAAGTCCGATCCCATGCCGGGCGCTTGCGAGCCCTGACCGGGAAATAAGAATGCCGTCTTCATGCGTCTGCCTCCAAACTTGCAATCGCTTTGTTCAGCGCCGCCTTGATCGCGGCGGGATCAAACAACTCGCGCACGATCTCGCTCGCGGGCTGAACCCGATTGCACATGCAGGCGCACTGGCCCGCCATGAACGAGCCGCGCTCCTTGTCGCCGTGTAGTACCGCGCGCATCAGCGAACCTTCGCCTAGTTTTTCCACCGCGACAGCTCCGTCTGGGCCGTACTCCGCACTGGCAAGCTCGCGCTGTAAGGGACTGCGAAGTACACGCACGGGATGCCCCGTAATGCGGCCCGTGACCTTGCTGTCAATGTCCTTTGCGCGGATGACCCGCTCTTTATACTCCGCGTGCGCGGTGCACTCCTCCGCAAGGATAAAGCGCGTGCCCACCTGAACGCCTTTCGCGCCAAGGCAGAACGCCGCCGCAACACCGCCGGCGTCAAAGATGCCGCCCGCTGCAACGACGGGGATGTTCACGCTGCGCGCGATATCCGGCCAGAGCACCATG
>JBDKRF010000112.1:0-5276 GCA_039683525.1 Clostridiaceae bacterium | reverse complement strand
TCCGCTGGTTGGGGATGAAAAAGACCCGACTCGAACAACAACCTATGGCGTAGGCGAGCTGATGCGCCACGCGCTGGAAAACGGAGCCGTGCGACTGATCCTCGCGCTCGGCGGCAGCGCAACCAACGACGGCGGCTGCGGTGCTGCCGCCGCGATGGGCACCCGATTTTTCGACGCAGATGGGAAGGAGTTTATCCCGACGGGCGGAACGCTTGACAAGATCGCGCGCATCGACAATGCAGCGACCACGCGTCTGCTTGCTGGTGTCGAGGTCGTCGCCATGTGTGATATCGACAATCCCATGCATGGTGAGCGGGGCGCGGCCTACGTGTTTGCACCGCAAAAGGGTGCGGATGCGGAGATGGTGCGCCTTCTGGACGCTGGGCTCATTTCTCTGGACAAAACCCTCGTGCGGGAGCTTGGCGCAAGCGTGGCGGAGGTTCCCGGTGCGGGTGCCGCGGGTGCGATGGGTGCGGGTGCGGTTGCGTTCTTTGGCGCGAGGCTGAACCCCGGCATTGAGACGGTGCTGGACACCGTGCGTTTTGAAGAGCGCATTGCAGGCGCTGATTTCGTGATCACCGGCGAAGGGAAGCTCGATAGCCAAAGCCTTCGCGGCAAGGTGGTCATCGGCGTTGCGCGCCGCGCAAAGCGGGCAGGCGTTCCCGTGTTTGCGGTTGTGGGCGACGTTGCAGACGACATCGACGAAGCATATGCGGTCGGCGTGACCGCAATCTTCAGCACGAACCATCTTGCGATTCCGTTTTCCGAGGCGAAAGCACGCAGCGCGAAGGATTATCGCCTGACGATTGAGAACCTCTTCCGCGCACTTGCCGCGTTGCAATGATGGCGAAAAACTCGACATTTTATAAGGCAAAACTACGTTTTATGAAAAAATGAAGAGAAAACGACGAATTTTTCATCTCGCAAAATTGCTTGTTTGGAAAGGAATTGTCTATGCTGGGAGCGATCGTTGGGGATATTGTAGGGTCCATCTACGAACATGACAACATCAAGACCAAGAGGTTTCCGCTGTTCGGCGAAGACTGCCGCTGCACAGATGATACCGTGATGACAATCGCTACGGCGGATGCATTGCTAAACGGCGGCAAAGAAGATGATTTCATCGACGCATATAAAAAATGGGGTAGGATGTACCCCGGTGCTGGATACGGTGCGCAGTTTGGCCGTTGGACGCGATCCAATGACCGCGAGCCGTATCATAGCTGGGGAAACGGGTCAGCCATGCGTGTTTCGCCTTGTGGCTGGATCATGGACTGTGGAGCTTGGGCGAGAACCGGCTGCTATCCTGTAAACGCAAGAGAGGCCGCGGCTTGCTCCGCGCGCGTGACCCACGACCATCCGGAAGGAATTAAGGGTGCGGTTGCCGTCACCGACGCTATCTGCTATGGAAGGTTTTATGCGCTGGGACTCTCGCTTGACTCAGAGGAGCCATGGACGCTGGACGAGCTCAAGCGGCGGATGCGTACCGATATCGCGCGCGAACACGGTTACGATCTCGACCAATCTCTGGACGAAATTCGACCGACTTACAACTTTGACGTGAGTTGTCAGGGTACTGTACCGCAGGCAATCATCGCCTTTTTGGAAAGCGCGGATTTTGAGGATGCGATTCGCAACGCAATCTCGCTCGGCGGTGACAGCGACACGCTCGCCGCAATCACCGGCTCAATAGCTGAGGCCGTTTATGGAATTCCGGAATGGATTAAGGAAAAAGCGCTGGGCTACCTGCGAAAGCCGATGTTAGAGATTTATCGCAAGTGGGACGAAGCCATCGCGCTTTAAACGATCAATCACAAGAAGAGACGATTGTGTTTGAGAGGATGAATACACAACAGAAGTTGGAGCAATCATGCAGTTTCCGGAGGGTATATCCCTCCGGCTTTTTTTTCAAAGCGAAATGGCTAGCGCAGGTGAACGGTATAACAAGGAAAACAAATGATGCGGATCGCATCTTTCGTGCGAAAAGAGGAAGAAATTTATCAAAATTTAGCTGAGGCATATTGACACGCGAAAAATCATCACATATAATCAAATCACTTAAGCGTTTAAGCAAATCATTTTCACATCCTTCTGTGTTCCAACATCTTGATTTCACGGTCTTGATTTCATAGCTTCGAATTCACGGACATGATATTATGATTGAAAAAACAGGTAGAGCGGTGTACAATGAATTTGCGAACTTAAGCGCTTAAGGGTCACCGTTACCTGTCGATATTTTGGAAAGTTTAAAAGGAGGAAAGAATTGTGCTGAAAAAATCTACGGTAATCCTTATGGTCGTGTTCATGGTTTTGGGTCTCTTTGTCGGCTGCCAGGCGCCCGCAGCGCCGGAAGCCACCACAGCTCCAGCCACTGCAGGGGAAGCAACCGCTGCGGATACCGCGGCACCTGCTGCGCAGGAGCCGATCACGATCGACTTCATGAACTTCTCCGCGAACGAGGGCGGTCTCTTGACGCTGGGTCTGATGAAGGACCTGTTTGAGAAAGACAACCCCAACATCAAGATCAACATCGAAACATTCGGCTATGACACGTATGCAACTCAGCTCCAGACCCGCATCGGCGGCGGCGACGCGCCGGATTGCTTCGAGCTTGGCCTCGATGCGTTCCCGTCCTATGTGGATCAGAAGGCGGTTCTGTCGCTGGATGATCTCACCAACGCTTCCACCACGGATCTGAGCGTGCTGACGGAAAAATCCGTACAGGCCTTCTCGCTGGGTGGCGTCAAATATGGCATGCCGTACAGCTACTCCACCGTTGTGCTGATCTACAACAAGGACCTCTTTGATCAAGCCGGTGTTGCCTACCCGACGGCAGACTGGACCTGGGCGGATGCGGATGCAGCAGCCCTCAAGATCAAAGCCCTCGGCGATGATTATTACGGTCTGATTCAGCCGATCTCCACCTACGAATTCTTCAAGGTGGTCAAGCAGTATAACGGCGGCCTGCTCAACGACGACAACACGGCCTTCACCGTCAACCGTGCGGAAAACGTGGAAGCGCTCCAGCGTCTCGTGGACAACGTGCGCGTCACCAACATCTGCCCCAGCGCGGAACAGCGCGGCAGCCTCGATGAATGGGGCGTGTTCAAACTCGGTAAAACCGGCATGATCGTCACCGGCATCTGGGCGTTCCCGTCGTTCACGACCGACTGCGCCTTTAACTGGGACATCGCGGTGGAACCCGGTGCCGCAACGAAAGCCACGCACTACTTCGCAAACGGCCTCGCAATCAGCGCGGATTCCAAGAATGCGGAAGCAGCTTATAAGTGGATTGAGTTCCTTGCAACGAGCGAGCAGGTTGCCCAGCTTCGAATTCAGCTCGGTTGGGAACTGCCCTGCGCGACCTATCAGTCCGCGATGGATCAGTATGCAAAGCTGACCCCGCCGGCTAACCGTCAGGCAGTGTTTGATTCGCTTGACTACGTCGTACCCGTCCCGCAGATTGCACAGTTCAGCCAGATGGCGGACATCCTAGGTGCGGAACTCGAAGCCGCGGCAAACGGCACCAAGACCCCGCAGCAGGCGCTGGATGATGCGCAGGCGGCGCTTGAAGCAGCCATTACTCTCGGTTAAACAACACAGTAGCTTCGTTGGTGGGAGCAGGGGAAACCCTGCTCTCGCCAGCCGGATTTGGAGGAGCTTCCATGCGGAAAAACCGGAACAATCACGCGCTTGCCGCCTCTGCCTTTCTTGCTCCCAGCATGGTTGGCTTTTTGTTGATCGCAGCCATTCCGTTTGCGCTGTCGTTTGCAATCAGCTTTACCTCCTGGAGCGGAATCAAGGGCTTGAATCTCTTCTCGCCCTCGTTCTGGCAAGATAATTTTATAGGCCTTGAGAACTACGCCAAGATTCTCAAGAGCAAAGAGTTCTGGGTGTCGCTCCTGCATGTGGGGCAATACATGGTGCTCTATATCCCGCTGATGCTGGTCACCTCGCTGGGCATCGCGGTGCTGCTCAATAAGCCCCGCAAGGGCTCCGCGTTCTTCCGGCTTTTGTACTACATCCCGGTACTAACGAGCTGGGTTGCGGGTGCCATCATCTGGAAATGGGTGCTCGATCCGCAGTACGGCATCTTAAACGACATCTTAGCCCGCGTGGGCATTCAAGGCCCTGCGTGGCTGCAGGATCCAAAATGGGCGATGTTCGGCATCGTGCTCGCCTCTGTATGGAAGGATATGGGTTTTTACGGGCTGATCTTCCTCGGCGGGCTCAAGAATATCAACCCGATCTATTATGAGGCGGCGCATCTCGACGGAGCGGGTAAGTTCCAAAGCTTTCTCAAGATCACGCTCCCGATGCTCACGCCGATGGTGTTTTTCGTACTGATCATCAGCCTGATCAACTCGTTTATGCTCTTCCCGCAGGTGATGATCATGACCAACGCGGGACCCGCGGGCGCCACGCAGGTGATTGTAGAACGCATCTACAAATATGGCTTCAGTTATTATAAAATGGGGTATGCCTCCGCACTGTCGTGGCTATTGTTTCTCATCGTGTTCCTGTTTACGTATTTGCAGCAAAAACTCCAGAAGAAGTGGGTAAACTACGATGCGTAACACGAAGAGAAGAAACATTTTATCCAATCTCGGGTTCTATGTGTTCGCGGGCGGAATCGGACTCATGATCGTCGTTCCGCTGTATTGGATGATCGTCACGGCGTTTAAGACGCAAACCGCGATCTTCACCTACCCGATCGAGTGGTTTCCCAAGGAGATCACGCTACAAAACTTTGTCGACCTGTTTGCGCGGTTCCCGTTCGGGAGAGTGCTGGTCAACAGCGCGATCGTTTCGGTTTCGTATTCGATCATCTCGATCGTGACGTGCAGCATGGCTGCGTTTGCGTTTGCGAAGATTCCGTTTCGCGGAAGCGACGCGCTCCTGAAGGTATATCTTGCCACGCTGATGATCCCGTTTCAGAGCACGCTGATTCCGCTGTTCATGCTCTTCAATAGCGCGGGATTGAGCAACACCTACGGCAGCGTGATCATTCCCTCGCTGTTTCGGGTGTTCGGCATCTTCCTACTCGTGCAGCACATGCGCACGATTCCGGATGACTACATCGACGCGGCGCGCATCGACGGAGCCTCGTACTTCACGATCCTCTGGAAGGTGATTTTGCCGCTGTCGCTGCCAATCATCGCGGGATATGCCGTGATTACGTTTATGGACGCGTGGAATGACTATCTCTGGCCGCTCGTGATGCTCACCAAAGAGAACATGATGACTGTTCCCGTCGCGCTCGGCATGGTCAACGG
>JBDKRF010000111.1:0-8002 GCA_039683525.1 Clostridiaceae bacterium | reverse complement strand
GGGAGGTATTCGCTCTACGCAGGCACGAGCCAGCCGGACGCGCGCAGCCGCGCACTCACGGGCGTTTCCCCCGTGAAACTGGAAATCCGCTTGTAAAGAGCAACGCAACAGCAGCCCGCTCACGCGGGCTGTTTTTATTTTGTATGGTGCGCTAAAACGACTTGATGCAACGCCTTGAAACGCGAATTACCATAAGTGGTATTCAAAACACTCTTCACGGCTGATAGATTTCAAGAGACAAGCGAAACAACGCAACATACCATGTGTGGTATGGCAAAAATCCATGGAATTGTCTGTATCGCTATTTTCTCTCTGAAAGGCTTAAAAAAGCTGGCTAGCGAAAATTGCTTTTGCCGAAAATACCGTTTTGTGCTATGCTCTTGCCGTTGTGTGCGCGCGCACGCGGCGATTCCTTCGAGTGGAGACCATGCATTTGTCTATGATTTTGAACTGTCTGTTTGTCGGCTTCGGCGGCTTCGTCGGCTCTGTGCTGCGCTATCTCGTCAGCCTGATTCCGCTGGAGCATGAGAGCGGCTTTCCGCTCGTCACGCTCGGCATCAATGTGCTCGGCGCGTTTCTGCTCGGCCTGATCATGGCGGCAGCCGGACGCTCCACAGGGCTTGATCCGCGCACGTTGCTGTTTCTCAAGGTGGGCGTGTGCGGCGGATTTACGACGTTTTCCACCTTCGCGCTGGAGGCGCACGGCCTGCTCTCCAATGGAAAGCCGATGGTTGCGCTGTTGTACATGGTTCTCAGCGTTGTGCTTTGCGTGTTCGCGATCTATGGGGCGGGTGCACTGGTTCGCTGAAATTCACCAATATGACTCTCTTCCGGCTGCTAGAGCCGGTTTTTTTTATTTATTAGAGTATATACAAGCTTTTCTGCCGATATCGCGAAAATATATGATTTTTTTCTGAAATTTCTCTTGCATAAAAAGAAAATTGCATGCTATACTCTGCCCGTAATGATTCGTAAACGGGCGCAAGCCTGCCACGCGAAATCGGAAAGGGGAAAAATTACAAATGCTGAGCAAGGTCAGGGTGGCGAAAGCCTAACAACTGAATACGTCAGGCGCCGCGCTTTCTCTTAAGCGATCGCATCGGTTTTTAAAACGTTGTTTTGAATACCCGCCGCGGGAAAGGGTTACGCGTCTGTCAGCAGAACCTTTCGAAGAACTGTATTTTTTACGGGCATATCGATCGGGTGTGCTCGTTTTTGTTTGCAGTCAAAGGCGCGCATGAATCCGATTCAGCCGTGAGAGCAGTCCCGAGTGGGCTGCATGTCACGGCTCTTTTTATGCCCATTTAACAACCATCGACCGCGTGATTAATACGCAAGGAGAAACACTATGAATCGCAACTATGATGTGCCAGCGACATTCCCTTCGCTGGAAGCCACGATGAATTTCGGCCAATTCGGCTGCGCAAACCTGATCCCGGACAATCATGCCGTTCGCATGAGCCACACACGGGACACGCAGAAAGCGGAGCGAGCCCGCGCAAAAGGGTTTCAAGCTTATCTGAGTGGGAGGACGCAGCGCATATGAGCGAAATCCGTTACTTATCGACGCCCTCGGGCGTAATCGCACTCCGGCAACCGCCGGAATTTCACCTGGAGCTGGCGCTTCGCCGCGCGAAGATGCGCGCGTTTGGCGTAGCCGCCCTCCTCAAGCGACGAACCGATCATTTGGAGGGAACAATGTATCCTGATCAACATAATTATCTCGCGTCACCCATACAGGGTTCGACGCTGAACGCCGGTCAATTCGGCAATCTGTTTGCGCAGCATCCGTGCCGCGGTTGCGACGCAAAGCGTCAGGCATATGATGCGGCGGTGCCCGCGCATCCGCAGCGGAAGCTGAGGCATCTTCTGACGGCACTATTGAGGACAGCGCAATGAGCAATCCGGCGGGGCTGGAAGCCTATGGGTTTTTACCCGCCATGCGCGCGGCGGCACAAGCGCGGGGAACGGAACAGGAAATCCCCGCGCGCGTGACCGCGGTGCACAAAGAGCGCTATGCGCTCATCACCGACCGCGGGGAGTGCTATGGCAGGCTTAAGTCCGCCGTATATTACAACGGCGGTATGGAGGAGTTCCCCACCACGGGAGATTTCGTCCTGATCCTGTACAACGAGCAGGGCGACAGCACCATCACGCAGACGCTGCCGCGAAAATCCCTGTTTGCCCGTAAAAACCCGACCCTCGGAGAGGGCGACCAAACAGTAGCCGCTAACTTTGACAGCGTGTTTATCATGCAGTCGCTCAACCACGACCTCAACCCCAGACGTCTGGAGCGGTATCTTACTCTCGCGTGGCAGTCCGGCGCGGTGCCCGTTGTGGTGCTCAACAAAGCGGACCTCATGGAGTCGTATGAGGCGCAGATGAACGACATCCTGCGCGTTGCGGCAGGCGTCGATGTGTTCGCCGTCAGCGCGAAGACCGGTTTTGGCTTTGACGCACTTTGCGATTACCTCAAGCCCGGCAAAACGATCGTGCTATTGGGCAGCTCCGGCGTTGGGAAATCCAGCTTTGTCAACGCGCTTGCGGGTACGGAACTCATGGCGGTCAATACCATCCGCGAGGACGACAGTAAGGGGCGGCACACGACCACCCATCGCCAGCTCATACGCCTCGAAAGCGGCGTGATAATCATCGACACACCCGGTATGCGCGAACTCGGCATGCTGGATGCAGCAGCTGGGCTCAGCGAGTCATTTGCGGATGTCGAGGCGTATTTTTCGCTCTGTCGCTTCTCGGATTGCCACCACGAGAACGAGCCTGGCTGCGCCGTACAGGCGGCGATCGCCTCCGGCGAGCTACCACGCACGCGATTGGAAAGCTACAAGAAGCTCCAGCGGGAGTCCCGGTACGCTGGCGATCAGGCAAACTATCTCAAGCTCAAGCAACAGCGCTTCACCGAGATCGCGAAACTCAGCAAAGCGATTCAAAAATCTGGCGGCAAGCGCGGGCCGTATACCGAGGACTAAAAAAGCGGGACGAAATCACTCGTCCCGCAAAGACCTGCTCTGTTTTGGATCACTCCTGTGGAAAGAGCGATGTTCCCGGCTGCATCTGTACGATGGAGGTCGGAAACGCGAACTTGACGCCGAGGCGCTCAAACTCATCCTTAATCGCGAGATTGACGCGCTGGTTGATGTCCATATACCGGTCGTAATCGGAGGTCTGCACGAAGTACACCACCTCGAAGTTCAGGCTGTAGGTGCCAAAGCTTGCAAAGTGTGCGCGCGAAAAGGTCGTTTCCCCCGCCTCTTCAACGATCTTCTGAATCAGTTGCGGAATCGCCTTGAGTTTTTCGTTTGGCGTATCGTAGCTGACGTTGAGCGGAAAGACGACGCGCCGCTGCTGCATGGTCTTGTAGTTGCGAATCCGCGAGCCGGTCAGGTCCGTGTTGGAGACGACGAGCTGCTCGCCACCGAGCGCGCGAAGGCGCGTTGTTTTAACCCCGATGTGTTCGACGGTGCCCATGTGATCGCCGGAGATGATGAAATCTCCGATTTCGAAAGGCTTATCGAAGAAGATCGTAAAGAAGCAGAAGATATCCGTCAATACGTTTTGCGCGGCAAACGCGAGCGCAACGCCGCCGATGCCGAGCCCCGCGACCAGAGACGTAATCTTGACGCCGATGTTGTCGAGAAACAAAATCAGCGCGATGCCCCAGATGACGCCCTTGGCGATGCGGATCAGCCAGCGCATCGCGAGCGAGTTGAGATCCAGCTTGCCTTTGCCGAGCTTCAAGAGAAACAGCGTCGTCAGCGAAGAGAGGAACATCGACGCCATGATGATGGCAAATAGCGTGGAGAGCACGCCTACGATGTTACTCAGGCGCTCATTCAGCGTGAGCATTCGCGTGCAATAATAAAAGAGTGTGAAGTACGCAACCGGCAGCAGATAACGCTTAATGCCAGCGCGCACCATCTCGCTATACGGCGATTGGGTTTTTTCGGTATAGGCGGCAATTCGCCTGAGCACGGTTCGTCCGAGTACGAAGATCAGCGCCGCGCCCAGCAGAAGCACGCCCAAAAAGACGATATAATCCAGAACGGTGTTGTTGCAATATACTTTTTCCAGGAACTCCATAGTTGTCAATCTAATCCTCCTCCCGCCTGACAAGCGGATGAATCCGCATCATGGTACCACAAAAAAAACCGCCCGCAAAGCGAGCTACAGCGCTTCACGGGCGTATTTACCGAAGATTTGAAAAAGGTTTTCTGTTTTGTCACTTCACACAATGAATGTGACGCTCCTGCTTCTTTTGATCCTCAGATAAGGTTTTCTGTTTTGTCACTTCCAATCGGGAATGTGACGTTCTTGCCTTCTTGGATCGTTAGACTAAGTTTTACGATTGGTCAGCAGTAGCGCGCACTACACCGCGCTGAGATCTCGCTTCTCAAACCGCGTGAACGCGACAAAGAGAAAAACAGCCGCAAGTGCGAAGCACAAGCCAAGATAGAGCGGTTGGAGCACGGAATCGATGACCTCCGCATTCAAAAAGTAACGAAACGGGGTCAGGAGCCGAAGTGCGCCGGGCTTCTCCAGAAGGTCATAGACCACCGCAAGCGCATAGGTGACCAGTATCGTGATGTTTCCCGCCCGCGCACCACGCTCCGAGACACGCATGCTCGCAGAGAACATCGCACCCAGCGAGAAGAACACGAGCTCTATGGCCCACATCACGACGGAGAAGCGCAGGAATAATCCCGAATAGTCGTCCTGAATGGCAAGTTGTTTCACCGCGAGCATCGAGAACACCTGATTCAGACAGGCGTAGAGCGTCATGAACACCAGCCCCGCGAGCAACTTGCGCGATAGGATAAACGAGCGCGAACGCGGCTTGGTAAACAGAAACTCATAGGTTTTATCAACGCTCTCGCGCGAAACCGCGCTGCTGCCGAGGTGCGTGGCGTACACCGCGGCGATCAAAAGCACATACTGCATCAGCACCGCGTAAAACCCGCCGAACTGAGAGATATCGACGTTCGCCATGCCCATGGCAGCCACGACGATGCGCGGAAACTGGTTGATCAGCTCCGTCATAAACTGACCATCCGCCATCGCCGCGCTGGACTTCACAATCCCCGCGAGGATGAACACCATGAGTCCGAGCGTCCAAAACAGGAAGGGCTTGAACCCTGATTTCAGCTCTTTGCGAAAGAGATTCATATTCGTCTCCTCCTTACAGCGCCGGAATGTCCGCGCGGGTATAGCGCGCATACGCGGCAATCATGAGCGCGAGCGTGAGCCCCGCGCCGACGAGCGCATACTTGAGTTCAAACGCGCCGTCAAAAAACGCCTTCGACGTTTCATAATACTGAAACGGCGTGATGAAGCGCAGTTTTTCTTCTTCTAAAAGGCTATGCAGCGCGCTGAGCAGGAAACCCGCAAAGCCGATTGCCGTTGCCAAACCGGAGACCGAGCGAATCTTTCTCGCCAGCACCGCGGTGACCGCGCCGATGGAGAGAAACAGCAGCTCCGTTAGTAGCAACGAGGATGCAGCAAGCAGTGCATGCCCCATCATCAGCGGCGCGGGCGCATATGCTCGGTAGAGCGCAAGCGATTCTGCGATGAAGAAGCCGTTTGACGCAAGCAGCAGCGTCAGTGCCGCGAGTAGCTTCTCCAGGAAGAGACGGCCTCTTTCGCGCGGCTTGGTCAGAAGAAAATCCATGCATTTTTCGCGCTTCTCACGGGAGAAAAGATCGAGCCCTAGCCCCGCCGCCATGATCGCACCAAAGAGCGAAAAGTATAAAAAACCGAACGCATAGAACCCGCCGAAGCTAAAGAGGTTGTCCATCTGCATGCCAAACGCCGCGGCAAATGCGGGTGGAAAGCTCGCCAGCATGTTTTCAACGCCAGCGCGGCTCGCTAAGAATGCAGGCAGCGCGCCCGCAATCAAGCCGCCGAGCAAACCCGTCAGCACGAGCGTCCACACCAAGATTCCTACCCATGCGCGGCGCAGCTCAAATCGAAATACGTTCATCGTACTTCCCTCCTGTCCGCACCACGAAGTCTTTTATTACAGATGGCGTTCATTTTGCCACCTCCCCGTCCTCGTAATAGTGCAGGAAGATTTCCTCCAGCTCCGGCTCGCTGATATCCGCGTTGACCAACGACATGCCGGCGAGCACTTGCAACAGTGCGTTAATCTCGCCATTGTAGAGAAAGCTTGTCTGCAAGCAATCCTGTGTGATCTGCCGCGCGCCGATAAGAGAGAAGCCCTCGACGGGTATTGTAGAAGTGAAGCTGACCTTCTTATAAGAATTCTTGCGCATCTCGTCGATGCTCCTGAGGTCTACAATGCGGCCTTCCTTGATGATTGCCACGCGGTCGCAGATGCGCTGCACCTCGCCCAAAATATGGGAGGAGAAGAGCACGGTTGCTCCCCGCTCGTTCTCGTGTTGAATGAGGTCGAAAAACGTCCGCTGCATCAGCGGGTCGAGTCCGCTGGTCGGCTCGTCAAGAATGATCAGGCGCGGAGAATGGAGCAGCCCCTGCACGATGCCGACCTTTTTCTTGTTGCCGAGGCTCATGTCCTCGATCTTCTTATTCAAATCGAGCGAGAGCGCGTCCGCCAGCTCCGCAATACGCTTGGCACAATCCTTCTTGTAAAAGCTCGCGGAATAGCGCAGCAGGTCGATTGCGCGCATGTTGTCGTAGTAAAACACTTCACCGGGCAGATAGCCGACCTCGGAGAGAATCTTCACCTTGTCCTTTTCACAGTCCATACCGAAGATGGTTGCCGTTCCGCCGGATTTTTTGATCAACCCCAATAGCGTGCGAATGGTGGTGGATTTTCCCGCGCCATTCGGGCCGATGAAGCCGAAGATCTCGCCCTCTTCCACCGCGAGGTCAACGTCCACAATGCCGCGCGCTTTCCCGTAGTACTTGGTCAACTTTTTGGTTTCAATTGCATACCCCATATTGTATTGCTCCCCCAATTCAGTTTGATGGATCTATGTGTTCCGTGCGCTTCAGCGCTCATCCAGCATTTGCAACGCGACCCCGCGAACTAAGATTCGCAGCGCGTCTTCATATATCTCCGCCCCGATTTCATTCTTAAACAGCAAGCTTAAAAATACGCCCCGAAACGCCGCGCTGAACTCCGCAACGCGCTTTTCCTGCATCTTCGGAAAGGTGGCAAACATACGGCTCATCGCTTCCCTGTCCCGCTCGGCATGCTGGCGGGACAACTCCGGCGGCACCGTTCTCATAAAATACTCGAGTTCGCCGTTCTGCATTAGCCGCGGTAAAAACGACTCGTCCAGCCGCCGGTAGAATCGCAAGATGCTGTCCGTAAATGTTTCAACATCCGGCCCGTTCGGCAGAGCGGATATCTCCTGCAGCATTTGGTTCTGCGCCTCTGCGTCGAACTCCATGATCACCTCAAACAGCAGGCGCTCCTTGGATTCGTAAAACAGATAAAATGTACCCTTTGGAATTCCGACGCGCTTGACCAGCTCGTCGATCGTCGTCTTGCGAATCCCATACGTCGCAAGGCATTTCTTTGCCTCGGTCTTGAGCCTCTCCGTAATATAGGCACGCTCGCTCTCTGAAAATGTTTTTGGCATTGAACCAGCTCCATTTTGACTATTTCGTCTTTTATGGTCATTATAATACGTTTCTTTTGCCTGTCAATAGGCAATAGAAAAGCGCGCATATTGTTGCGCGCCTGCTATCTTATGACGAACGATTCCAATCGTAATTCATTACTTTCTCTTATGCGTGCGTTTCTTTGGCCTTCCACTCTTCACCGCCACCACGACGATCCCTGCGATCACCAGCGCGAGCACGCCCGCAAAGGCGAACACGAGCGGATCGGCGTGCTGCTGCTCCGCCTTCGCGGTTACCGCAGGTGACGCCGTCGGGCGCGGCATCGGCGTCGGCCAGGGCGTCTCTGTCGGTCTTGGCGTTGGGCGAGGCAGGTCGGTCGGCAAAGGTGTCGCATTCAACTCTTGCTCCGTGATCTGCTTCATCTGGTCGGCGGGCA
>JBDKRF010000110.1:0-11971 GCA_039683525.1 Clostridiaceae bacterium | reverse complement strand
ATTCGGTTCTCGTCAATATGACGCGCACCAAGGCGGATATGATAGACGAGCGGGACCAAACCCGCGCGGAGTGCGAACTGCGCGAGAGCGCCTTTGCGCTCATTGCGCTGCTCAAGGCGCATGTGCCGGGGTTTGAGCGGATTTACCTCCTCTCCACCGCTGCGCAGGCAGGCGTTCGCGAAACGCGCCATATCCACGGCGCGCATGTACTCACCGGCGCGGAATACGCCGCCGCGCTGCATTTCTCGGATGCGGTGAGCCGCGGCGCGCACCCCATAGATATTCACAGCGCGAGAGGAAGCACGCAGGTTTGCCGCTTTTTAGAAGAGGCGGCCTACATTCCCTATCGCTCCATCATTACGGATTCGTTTGCCAACCTGCTCGTGCCCGGGCGCTGTTTTTCGGCCGATCGGGAGGCCTCCGCCTCCGCGCGGGTGCAGGCTTCCATGATGGGACTAGGTCAGGCGGCGGGCGTTGTCGCGGCGCAGTGCCTCAAGCATGGCACGCGCGTGCAAAACGCGGACACGAATGCGCTTCGCGAAACGCTGCTCTCGCTCGGGGCAAACATCTAAGGCATGAAGCGAAGCAGTACCTGCATCGGGCTGTTGGGAGCAGCCACATGCAGGCGAAGCAATCGTTGATTTTCACTTGGTATTGGGATTGGGGCAGGAAAAAACACGAGAATGGGAGGTTTTTGCGCATGTATCAGATCGCAGCGCTTGGCGAATTGCTCATAGACTTTACAGAAAGCGGCGTTTCGGAGGGCGGAATGAAGCTCTTCGAGCGCAACCCCGGCGGCGCGGTTGCCAATGTACTCGCGGCGGCGGCGCGTTTAGGCGACGCAACGGCTTTTATCGGCAAGGTTGGCGACGACATGCACGGGCGTTTTCTCAAAGAAACGCTCATTGCCGCCGGTATAGACACCGAAGGGCTGGTGCTTACGGACGAAACCTTTACCACGCTCGCGTTCGTTGCGCTCTCCCCCGGCGGAGAGCGGGCGTTCTCCTTTGCCCGTAAACCCGGTGCGGATACGCAGCTGCGCGCAAACGAGGTGAAGGAATCCATCGTGACCGCATGCAGCGTGCTGCACGTAGGTTCGCTCTCTCTCACGGATGAACCCGCCCGCAGCGCAACGCTGCATGCGGTTGCCCGCGCCCGCGAGTTTGGCGCAACCATTTCCTACGACCCGAACTATCGGGCTTCCCTCTGGACGAGCGTGCAAACCGCCACGCAGCGCATGCGCGAGCTGCTGCCGTTTGTAGACATCATGAAACTGTCGGACGAGGAAACAACTCTGCTCACCGACCACACGGATCCCGCGGATGCCGCGGCGTTTCTCAACGCGGGCGGCATCGCCTGCGCCGCCGTTACGCTCGGCAAACGCGGTGCGCTCGTGAGCATACGCGGGGAGTCGATCATCGTGCCTGGCTATCCGCTGCCCGCGGTGGACACCACAGGCGCGGGGGACGCCTTCTGGGGCGGGTTTTTACACCGCATGCTCGCGCTGGGCAAGCGCCCCGCAGAACTTACGCTAGCAGACGCGGCGGACTGCGCCAACTGGGGCAACGCGGTGGCCACGCTCTGCGTGCAAAAGCGCGGCGCAATCCCCGCCATGCCATCTATGGAGGCGATACTGTCACTCATGCGCACACATGGACGTTTTTTGACCGAATAATCCCGCGCGCAGCAAGATCGGCTGCATTCTTGTTTTCTATTCAATCAAGCTACATAACGAAACGCACCGGGCGTTGGTGTAAATCCCTGTGGGAGATTAACCAACTTGCCCGTGTGCGTTCTTTTCTACGAATGAATTCGCTTGGTGGATTTTGCTGTTCCGGTTCTCCGCCTGCGCTAGGCGGTGGCGGCTGCGCGCGCCCGACTTTGCCCACGCTTGACTGCCTGCCAAATGATTACAGCGGCAAACAACGCGCCCGCGAGCAGCCAATAAAACCCGTCGTAGTCCGTATATCGCCCGGAGATGTTGATAACCGCGCGAACGAGAAACCCCGTCGTCAGCGTTGCTACCGCGCTGTTCCAGAGCCGCCGCACACCCTGCACCGGCGGCCTTTTTACGTACTTGCCGAGAAAGAGCGCGGGATGCTTTTAGAGCACAGCAGCATACCCCACTCATGGAAATCGAAGTCCTTTAGTTTGCAATACCTACGCACCACACCACTGGAAAATAGGAGTCGGGTTTTAAGTAGCGTCCTTATTCATTTCGCGGGAAAGGTCATTTCTTCAGCTTGCCCGCACCTGCAACTGTTCTGCTCCCACGCCCTCGTTTCGCGCGATTGTATCACTTCGTGAGGGTTTAGCCAGTAACCCCACCGAAGTAGATACAATTTCGGTGGGGTTTTTCTTTGCCTTGAAATTCAAAAAACGCCCTACTTGGGCGCTTTTTTAATGGTGGCATTTCTGAGAACCATCCTGATCATACAACGGTCGTATCCAAAAATCGATTTTTAGCGGTTTTTAGCTCAAAAACTAGAACCCCCTAAGGCTACCGTTTCAGAGTGTGTATCACTGTGTCATCCGGAATATTGTAACAGGCGACGTGCTGGGAGATCACATGGTTCACCGGATGACGAAGAAACTTGTACAAAACGCGATCAAGGCAATGCTGACTTGGCACGAAGCCGCCAAGGGTGTTTCGTTTTTAACGATTGTTTATTGTGAGTCTTAGTAGTAAACTGTTATTAAGTTAGTCTTTAAGTTGCTGACCAAATATTGCGTTCATCATACTAATTGGTTAAGGAGGGTCGAAATGTGAAAAAAAGTGCCGTGTTATTCTTCTTCATCTTGGTTCTGTTTTTGCTTGGCTGCTCCAATCAAAAAAATACTGAGACTTCAAATGCGGTAGTTGGAGACGCCTCGCAGAATCAAAGCGAAATTGAACTTGATTCAATTTATGCTGAACCAACCCCCATACCTGTCGTGCAAGCAACAGCCGATGACCCAGTGGCCGCAGTTGCGAATACAAGCGGTTTGTGGGGTTATGTGAATACAAAGGGCGATTGGGTGATCGCGCCACAGTACTCTGAAGTGTTCCCTTTTGTGGACAATGTTGCGACAGTTAAAACTGATACTGGCTGGCAATTGATCAATAAGAGCAATGAGATTATCGCAGCATTTGAAGGTGACATCGAAGTCGTTGATCCGGGTGATATAACCGTTTATCAAGCATCGGCGTTGAAGACAAACTGTACAATATTCGATGGCATGATCATAATTGCAAAAGACTCCAATGGCGATAGTATCATCACAAATACTGGCGACTTGTTCGGATACGCAGATATCACTGGCAAAGTCATACTAGAGCCACAGTATCGTGATGCCAAGCCTTTTCAGGAGGGACTTGCCGCGGTCAATCTCTCCACTTCGGAAAACAATTACGACAATCTATATGGATTCATAGATACAACTGGAGCAGTGGTAATCCCACCACAGTTTGATTTTTCGAGTGTTTTCTCTGATGGTGTTGTGCGCGTACAAACCGCCCAAGATAAGATTCTGGGATGTATTGATAAAACAGGTCAATGGCTCTTCTCGGATGCCAGTGTCGCTCTTTATGTAAATGCAGATTTTGCAGGTGGGGTCGCTCCAGCGAGGGTTGGTCATGAATTTGGCGTAATCGATCAAAGCGGAACTGTACTTCATACCGTTGCGAACTCAAAAAGTTCTAGTATGTACAGCGACTATTGCCCCATTGGTGCAACTTCGTTTAAAGAAGGTCTGTATCCCTTGATGGATATTTCCATGCCCAATACCGACGATGGTTTTTGGCCTCAGGGGTTCATTGACATGGAAGGAAATTTTGCGATTCCCGCGCAGACCGACTGGAAGGTTATCCAGGAATTTTCAGACGGCATGTGCTGCGTCTTCACCGGCCGTTACAATGCAATCTTCGATAACCTATATGGCTATATTGACACAACCGGTAAGGTTGTCATCCCAATACAATATAGTTCGGCAACAATGTTCAATTGCGGTTATGCGATCGTAGGTAGCGGCGATTTCGGTTCTATGATTTATGCGATCATAGACAAAACGGGAAACACAGTAGCAGAGATTAAAGATGCAAACGGGGCTCTTCCTTTCTCAAAATAAATATTGCGAATCGGTACTCTGCTAGCTGGGAATACAACACTTTTGTGTGCAGTTTATTATGTTAAAAACACATTTTCAAAGGCTCTGATTCCGGCGAGTAAGCCATAGGGTCGTACTTAATTACACCAAAATGTACAGATCCCCGAGCTTTCAGTAACCTCACGATGATTAAGTCAAATTGCTTAATGCAGACGTTTCAATGTATCAAGCAGTTTCAGTTTATTCGACAATTGAACCCTCAGTTCCATTCTTCCGCCGAAAAACCATGATTCCATCGATTTGAACGGTTACTGTTTCCATCGTCGCGTTCCACAAGCCCTCGTCAAAATCCGTCAATAGCCCATCGGTCTGTTTCAACATCCGAATAAACTCCAACATCTTCTGTCAGCGCTGATTGCGCTCCGTGCGTTGATCCTCGATCTGTTTCATCGTTTTGCAGCTGCCTTGCAGCGCGTGTTCAGATTTTTATAGCGTTCAAGATGCGCATCGGATTCCAGTGCAGGTTTATTCGATAGAACCCCCTCCGGTAACCGTTTCATTGTATCTACTTTGGTTGTTTTAGACAGGTAAGTACTCACGAAGTGATACAATTCGTGAGTACTTTTTTTATGCAAAAAGCCAGGCTTTCCGGGCTTTTTCGGTTATGGAGTCTTGATTCTTCTTGTAAAAATCGGTCGATTATGTCTCTCATTGACCTGCTCCTTAAAAAAGTAGTCCACCTAAATTTCAAACAATTCTAACTTGACAAGCGCGCCTATCGTGCGTATTCTAATATTGCATTTAATTAATCACTCTAATTAATTGCGCGTGATCTCACCGCCTCTCCATCCTTATCATATCATTGATTCATCACTCACCCGCTTGCATTTCAAATCTAAACAGATGAAAGGCGGTTTCTTGTCATGTCGAACAAAAAATACACGCTCAAGTCCAAATTTGGTTATGCCGCAGCGGACGTGCTCGGCGGCGGCGCATTTGCGCTGACCTCGCTGCTCTTTCTTAACTTCCTCGTCACCATTGAGGGCATTCCCGCGGCTCTGGCCGGCATCATCGTGATGGTCGGAAAATTCTGGGATGCCATCGTCGACCCCACGCTGGGTATGATCACTGACCGGACGCGCTCCCGCTTCGGGCGGCGCCGCATCTTCCTGCTCATCGGCATCGTTCCGGTGATCGTGACATTTACCGCGCTTTGGTACAGCTTCGGAATCCAGAGCGTTTCGCTGAAGTTCATCTACTATATCGTGCTGTACCTGCTGTTCTCCACCTCGTTTTCGATCATTCAGGTGCCTTATAACGCGCTGCTTCCGGACATGGTGGACGATTATGAAGCGCGCGCGGGCTATAGCAGCATCCGAATCCTGATCTCCAACATCGCGGCGACGATCTCCGTCACCGTCCCCCCGATGATTTTAGGACCTGCGGAGAGCAGAACGCCGATGAGCTTTTTAATTATGAGCGGCATCTTCGCGCTCTTCTTCGCACTCCCGATTTTGATTACGTTCTTCACCACGTGGGAAAACCCGAACTATGCCCAGAGCGAAGTGCTCAAGCTGCCGGATCTCATGCGACAGTTTGGCAAGGCAATGAAGAACAAGACATTTCTCCAGTTCGTCGGCATCTTCGTCTGCGCGCAGGCGGCAACGGACGTCTTCACCGCCGTGACCGCGTTTTGGCTCAGCGATATCATTCAGCGCAGTAGCTTAATGATGGTAGTCGCAGGGATAACCATGATCGTCGGCATCCTCGTGCTACCGCTGAACAACTGGATCGCGAAAAAGCACGGCAAGCACGTCCCGGCGTATACCACGTTGCCCATCCGCATCATCGGCCTTGCCATCGCTTTTTTCCTCGGCTCGAAAGCCGGACTCCCTGTGATCCTGCTTGTGTGCGTGCTCAGCGGACTTGGCGCAAGCGCTTCCGCATTTGTGCCGTATACACTGCTGCCGGATCTGCCGGACACCGACGAGATGATCACCGGCACACACGGCAGTGGCATCTACGCGGGCATGGCGACGTTTGTTCGCACGTTTTCGAGCGGTATCGCGATCTTTTTAACCGGCATCGCGCTGGATCTCTTTGGTTATGTCGAGTCCTCCGCGGGGCAAGTCGTCGTGCAGACACCGACCGCGCTACTCGGCGTTCGCATCATGTTCACCATCGTGCCGATTCTCTTTACAATCGCCGCTGTGTTCTTCGGTGCAAAATACCGGCTCAATAAGCAAGCGCACGCCAAGATGTGCGCAGCCATCGCCCATAAGCGCGAAACCGGGCTTCCCACGCAGGACGCAGACCAGATTGCCGCCTGCGAGCACATCTCCGGCATGGCGTTTGATCAGATGTGGGTCGGCCAGCCTTCGCCCGCGTCAGACTCCGCCGCGTGAGGAGAAAAGGCACCATGCAGGTTTTTCAATTTGGGCCGTATACATTTGAACGGACTGAACCCGGCTTTCGCATCCTTGCAGGAAAACAGGAACTGCTGCGCTGCGGCGCACGGTTCCTCGCCGGGGTTCGCGCAAGCATGCAGCCCAAGTCACACTTTGGCAGCGTTGCGCTCAACCGCCGCATACGCGCCGTCTCGTACAGTCAACCGTACTTCACCATAACGCCGGAGGAGCATGTCATCGTTCTCTCCGGCAAACTTGCGAACGCTGCGGCTACCCCGTTTACCGTGCGTTTTTCTTCCGAACCTGAAGGGCTCCGGTTTGCGATTTCGCTGACAGGCTATGAAGAAATCCGCCTCCGCCTTTCTGCGGGTGCTCGGGAGAGCTTCTATGGCTTTGGCGAGCAATTCACGCATCTGGACATGCGAAGCAAACGCTTTCGTCTATGCGTGAGCGAGCAGGGCATCGGCCGCGGCGCGCAGCCGCTGAGCACGCTTGTCAATCTGGCAAGCCCCGGCGCAGCTGGCGACGCATTCACCACCTATGCGCCCATGCCTGTGTTTGTCACGAGTGAACACCGTGCATTCGCCTTCGATCAATCGACGATCTATCACTTCGATCTCTGCAAAAAAGACAGTCGCCTCGTTATGTTGGACGCAGTCGGAAATTCGCTCTCCGGCTGGATCTTTCACGCCGAAAACCCGCTGACGTTGATCGAGCGGCACACGGCGGTGACGGGGCGGCTCAAACCGCTTCCGGACTTTGCCTACGGAACCATACTCGGTCTGCGCGGCGGCACGGAGGCGGCAGAGCGCGTCATCGCAGCTTGCCAGCAACACGGCGCAACTATATCGGCGCTCTGGATCGAAGACTGGCAGGGCAGGCGCGGTAAAAACGGCGGCCCGCCGCTCTGGTGGCGCTGGTTTCCGGAAGAAGCGCTATATCCTGACTTCACCAACTGGTCGCAGGCGCTACGCTCACGAGGCATCGCGCTGCTCGGCTATGCAAACCCATTTCTCTCGCTCTCGGAAGAGAACCCGCTCTATGTCGAAGGGCACGCGCTGGGCTATTTCGTCCGGCAGGCAGATGGTTCCGACTATGAGCAGCACTTCTTCACGGGAAAAGAGTACCGCTTTGTGATGGTTGATTTGACGCGTCCTGAAGCTTACGCCTGGCTCAAGCAAAAGATGCAGGAGGGCATGGTTTCGCGCGGACTCTCCGGCTGGATGGCGGACTATGGTGAGTATGTTCCGCTCGACGCAGTTTCTGCGGGTGAGAATGCGGTCACGTCGCATTGCGAAACACCCGTGCTCTGGCAAAGACTCAACCGCGAACTCGTCGCCGAGAGCGGGCGCGAGAAGAACTTATTCATTTTCTCGCGCAGCGGCGGTGCAGGCGGAAACCACCACGCCGTCTGCTACTGGACGGGTGACCAGACGCCGACTTTTGACCGTCACGACGGTCTTGCCTCCAGCATCACGGGTATCCTCACGGGCGGCATCTCCGGCATGAGCATCAACCACACGGACATCGGCGGGTTTACAACCCTGATCACGCCATTCTACAAGCTCGTGCGTACAAAAGAGGTCATGTTCCGCTGGCTGGAATATGCGGCGTTTACGCCGGTGTTCCGCACGCACGACGGTAACTATTCCAGCGATCTGGTGTATCAGTTCTACAACGATGAGGGGGGCTTAAACTTCTTTGCCAGAATGTCCCGGCTGCACGATTCGCTGCGCTGGTATCTTCGACTGCTGGAGCAGGATGCCTGTGATAAAGGCCTGCCCATGATGCGCGCGCTCTGGCTGCACCATCCCGACGATGCGGTGTGCCGCAGGATCAGCCGCCAATATCTACTCGGCGAAGAACTGCTGGTGTGCCCAGTCACGAAGAAAGGTTCGAAATTGGTTCGCGCCTATCTGCCTGCGGGCGATTGGGAACACGCATTAACAGGGGAACGCCTGCGCGGCAGGTTATGGCACACGATCGCCTGCCCGATGGGTTGTCCCGCGGTGTTCCTCCGCCTTGGCGGAGAAAACTGCGACGCATTGCGTAGGAGCCTTCGCGCGGTCGCCAACGAAACATAAAACCAGCATACAAACACAAGAGCGCCTTTTGCGGGCGCTCTGTTTGTTTGTAATTTTTTCTTGGTCGATCGTAACTACAGCGGCAATTCCCGGCGATATTGGCTCGGTGTCTTGCCGCAGGACTCCTTGAATGTTGCATTAAAGTTGGAAAGGCTCGAAAATCCGCTCTCCAGCGCGATATCCAGGACCGGAAGGTCGCTGGTCGCGAGCAGCATGCAGGCACGGTTGACGCGGATCTTCTCAACATAAACCCCGTAATTCATGCCCATGATGTTCTTGAAAAGCGTGCAAAAATAAGTCCGGCTCATGCCGCAGAGCGAAGCCAACGTCTCAAGTGAGAGCGACTCTGCAAAGTGGCTCTGTATGTGGTTGACCGCCGGGCGGATGCGCTGATATCCCTTGCGCATGGCCGCGGCCTCCTTTGGCTCAAGCGTCTCTGGCACTGCGCGATACAGAATTGCCAACAGCTCCATAAGCTTTGCGCGCAGCATCATCTCATACCCGCGCGCTTGTTCGTTCCACTCTGTCTCCATCTCCAGCATCAGCGTGCGCGCGCGGGCGAGGTCGTCTCCCGATAGGCTGGCAAGATTCCCCTGCTGCTCACCATGCGGATAAAACATGCGCAGATATTCCTGCTGTTCCGGCGCGGTTTTCCAGAGCAGCGGCGGCTCGAAGATCACGATGCGCATGTCGAGACTGCCGTCCGTCACAGCAATGTGGCGGTCGATGTTGTTGATCAGATACAGCTGTCCCGGTTCGAGCAAGTACTCGCGGTCTGCGATATAGTTGACCCCGCGCCCGCTCTCGATCCAGTTGATCTCCAGGCAGTCGTGCCAGTGCACCACCTGCGGCGTCTGCTGGCTACCCCGGGCGCGCATGGCGGCAAACGGAAACTCCGCAGGCAGCGAAAAATCAGATTTTACAATTTTACTTGGTTTCATGCGCGCAATGGCCTCTTTCCGAATTGCTGGATGTGTGAACTCGAGTCGAATCGATTGATCTTGCTGGTGTGTTCGCAGTCGTTGCATCCGCGGATCGCGCCGGAGCGTTTGATCGCCCTTACTATTATACCATCAGCCGATAATAATTAAAGCATCTAAATATTGTGCAAATTTACCGTAATTCCGCGGTGGATCGAATTTTTTGTGATTGATATACTGCTAGCATGATACGGCGCGAAGGGTGAGCGCGCCGCAGGGAAAAAGGAGAGCGACAATGGTAACAAGCGCGATGGAGTGCAAACTCAACGTCAAACCCCTGATGGGATACATGATGCACACCGAGTTCTGGGAAGGCCCCTGCCGCGGTGGCATCCGCGAGGAGATGACACCGGAGGCGGAACAGGCGCTCGGGGCAGCGTATTTTGAAAAATACAAGGACGCGCTGCGTCAGCTACCCGCCGAGATCAACCTCATGGAGCCGATGATGATTCCGTATGTCGAGGATTTCGTGGTCAGCGATGATCTGGTGGAGCAGATTCAAAAAGAGCTGCCTGAGATTGACTACATCCTCGTGCTCTATCAGCGCATCCCAAAGATCGAGCGATTCAAAAAACCGGTGATCTCGTTTACCCATACCGTCAGTGCGGCGGATACCTGCGCGTACCTGCGACACATCGGATTTGAGGCGTACTATCCCATCGACGCGCCGGAGCTAATCGAGCTGCTGCACCTGCTATGGGTTCGAAAAGCCGTCTCCAGGACGCGCGCGCTGATCCTATCCGCGGGAGAGCAACCCACCTGGGGATTGCTCAGCAACATTCAGGATGTGGAGGGTCTGCGCCGTCGCTACGGCTTTGAGGTGGTCAAAAAACCGTATATTGACATCTTCCCCGTGATGGACAATATCGACAAAACGGAAGCGCGCGCGCTGGCGGAAAAGCTGGAGGGTGGCTCCAACGAGACCAAGGTGCGCACGGACTGGCTCAGCGTAGATCTGGAATACTATCTCGCAGCGGACAAGATGCTGCAGAAATACGGCTGCAACGCATTCTCCACCTCGTGTGTGGAGCTCTGCCGCTCGCGCATTCCGCAAAACCGGAAGTTCGTGCCCTGCATTGCGCACACGCTCAACAAAGACCGCGGCATCCCGAGCGCCTGCGAAGAGGATCTCAACGCCATGCTCGCCATGACGCTGCTGATGTATGCTTCCGGCAGGCCCGCATTCATGGGCAACCCGCTGTTTGAGTCCGACGAGCTCATGAGCATCCATCATTCCGTGCCGTGCCTGAAGATGAACGGCTTCAACCAGCCGGATCTTGACTACAGCATCTATAGCTTCACGGGTCAGGGCTTCGGCGGTAAGATTCAAATCGACTTCGCACAAAACCGCGAGGACGAGGTCACGCTCGGCCGGTTTGACCCCAGCGGCACAAAGATGCTCATCAAGACCGGCAAGGTGCTCAGAACCGAATATCGGGAAACCTATTGCAGCCCGTTCTACTATCTCCAGATGGACAACGTGCGCGGATACTTGCAAGAGATGATGAACTTCGGCCATCATCAGGCGCTGGTCTTCGGCAACCAGGTGGACAAACTCCGCAAGCTCTCCAAAATGATGGGCTTCGAGCTTGTCGAGGGATAAGCACAAATCATTCTGAACCGAAGGACTCGAACCGTTCCGGAGGGTCAAATCTACTCATGATCTACTTAAACAATGCCGCAACGAGCCATCCCAAACCACCCGGCGTAACAGAGGCAGTGTGCCTGGCACTGTCCTCGCCGCCCTGTGAGAAACAGCGTGGCACGCTGGGCGGCACGGATGCCGCGGAACTATGCAGGCGCGCACTCGCTCCCGTACTCGGCGTACGGGAGCCTTCGCGCGTATTTTTCACAAGCGGCGCCACGGAGAGCTACAACCTCATCCTGCGCGGACTTCATCCGGCTGGAAAAGTTTCCGTGGTGAGTGCGTTTGAGCACAACGCGCTGCTGCGCCCGCTCTGGGCGCTCACGGGTGGCGAAGGAGTGCGCTTTTTCGCGCCCGATGATGACGGCATCCTCTCGCCGGAAGCACTGCGCGCGCTGGCAAAGGGCGCGGATTTCGTCTTTGTCAACCATTGCTCCAACGTCACAGGTGTGGTGCAGGATCTGCATGCGCTCTCGCGGGCAGCGCACGATAGCTGCGCTCTCCTGATCGCGGACGTGTCCCAGTCCGCGGGGATGATGCCGCTGAATCTGGACGAGAGTGGCACGGATATCGCGGTGTTCACGGGGCACAAGGCGCTCTTTGGCCCAGCGGGAACGGGCGGATTCTATCTGCGCGCTGGCGTGCCACTCCCCGCCGCAAAATGGGGCGGAACGGGCACGGGCGGCAAGACGATATTACTTGATGAACCGGAGGTGTTTGAGATCGGCACTCAAAACCTGATCGGGCTTGCGGGGCTTGCGGCGGGCG
>JBDKRF010000109.1:0-2733 GCA_039683525.1 Clostridiaceae bacterium | reverse complement strand
GGTACATTTCTGCCAAGAAGCGTTTCTGCATTGAGCAGGATCGAGGTGATGGGCGTTTTCATCTCATGCGATAGATCGTTGATGAACGCCTGCTGCCGCTCGGATCGATCGCGCAGCGAGTCGACATTCTCCTCAATCGCATCCGCCATCGTGTTAAAATCTCCTGCAAGCTCCGCTAACTCGTTATGCCCGCGAATATCGATGCGCTTGTCATAATGCCCTCGCGCAAGTTCACCCGCGCCTTTCCTCAGGCGTTCGATGGGATGCATCGCGCGGAACACGAGCAGCCACATAGCGGCAGCGGCAAGTGTGGTGATCACGAGTCCGACAAGGGCGCATTTAGCCGCAAGTACACGGATTTCATTCGTGCTTTTCGTGATATCCCGCGCAAGCGAAAGGTCGTATCGTTCCGTCCCGATCGGTAGGGTTGCATGCGCAATGAAGTAATCACCATCCGGCGTGTGAATGATTTTATGTTCGATCACGGCGCGCGCGCCAACCGAAGTCTGCGCGTCGTCCCCGAGCAGACTCTCCACATCGAACCCGACGTTGCTCGAGAGAATCTCTCCATTTTCTTTGAGTGAAAACTCCACAAACCCGTCAATGGCGCGAAACGCGTTGACCATCAGGCTATGCCGCACGATTTTGCTTTCCGGCAAATCATTCGTCAGCGTCTGCCAGAGGGATTGTTCAAACGCTTGAAAGTCCGTTAGCCCTGTCTCGGTGATATCACTCCACGCACCGCTCTGCACAAAGGACAAAATCAACGCGCAGCAAATGAAGACGGCGAGTCCGATGAGTAAAATAGAGCAAACCGTTAGCTTCGTTCGCAGTTTCATGCTCAATCCTCCAACCGATAGCCGATCTTGGATATGGATTGGATCGCGCCCGCGAGTCCGAGCTTTCTGCGCAAATGTGTGATGTGGATATCCACCGTTCGCGTTCCTCCGGCAAAGTCGATCCCCCAAATCTCGTTCAATAGCCGCTCCCTTGAGAGCGTGCAGTTCTTGAATTTCACGAGTTTGACCAGCAGATCGAACTCGAGCGGTTGCAGTGAAATGCTTGCTCCGCTCTTGATTACTGTGTGTTTCTCCGAGTCTATGGTGATATCCCGATAGCGTAAAACCTTGTTCAGCTTACCGTTCCGATCGAGTATTTTTTCGATACGAACCAGCAATTCAAGCATGGAAAACGGCTTGACGAGGTAATCTTCCGCACCATCGCGCAATCCCCGAATGCGGGATTGCACGTCAGATTTTGCCGAGAGGTACAAAACCGGTATGTTGTATTGCTGCATGATCTCCATCAGCGCAAAGCCATCCAGTCCGGGCAGCATGATATCCAACAGCGCCAGATCAAAGGAATGATCGGTTCTCAAGTATTCCACGACGGCAAGGCCATCGTCGAGAATCAGAGAATCGTAGTCCGATAGTTCCAGATTTAGCCCGATGCTTTCCGCGATATCGCGGTCGTCCTCTACGATTATGATCCGGTTCTTTGCCATAGCGCTCTCTCCTGCCAGAAACAATCTGTGTCTATCATGCATCGCATGGCTCCATTGTACTGGTTCATCACAAATTACGAAAGTACGCCAATCCCGAAAATTGTTATTTTTTTGTTATCTTTCCGCGAAGCTGCATGTACTATAGACGACCTTATGGAAGTCGATCCGTCAAATGACACGCTCGGAAAAGAATTCGCGAGTGTGCTGTTTCAGTTTTGTTATTTGAACGATGTGATCCAAGTGTGGTGTGAAAGAGAATTCGTGCTACAATAACATCGAACGAAAAATCGGGCTGGAGGTTAACTGAGATGGAGGATTCACTCAAAATCAAGATGAGTGCATTGACGCTGGACTGCAAAGACGCGCATGCATTGGCGGAATTTTATGCCAGGTTGCTGCATTGGGAAATTCCGTATTTTGATCAGGAATATGCCGTACTGAGCGCACCGGGAACCGCGCAGGGCGCTTATCCCGCCATCACGTTTCAACAAAACCCCGATTATCTACCACCCGTCTGGCCAGATGAACCATCCAAGCAACAACAGATGGCGCATATCGACTTTGCCGTCAATGATTTGGCGCAGGCTGTGTCATACTCGATCGCTTGCGGTGCCAGAATTGCAACCGAGCAGTTCTCCGAGCTCTGGACCGTCATGCTTGACCCAGAAGGCCATCCGTTTTGCCTGTGCCTGATGAAACAAGCTTTCGAGAGTCCGCAGTTCGGCTTGCTCTAAACAAAATCTGAGGTAGTAGAAATATGATACAACCCGATCTATGGATGAAAGAACTCACAGAAAAACTAATAGTACTCTTTGAAGATAGGCTTGCGTTTGTTGGACTGCAAGGCAGTTATCAAAGGAACGAAGCGCACGAAGGAAGCGATATCGATGCTGTCGTTATCTTTGAAACACTTACGATACAAGACATCAAAGCATATCGCGAGCTACTTTCCACCATGCCGGATGGAGAAAAATCGTGCGGATTTCTCTCCGGAAGACAGGAACTGCAAAACTGGCCGAAGCATGAGCTGTTTCAGTTTGCGCAGGACACGCGCGCTTTTTATGGCGACTTGAGCAGTTTGCTTCCCGCGTTCGATCGGCAGGATATCCTCCAAGGTACGAAGATCAGCGCTGCCAATCTTTATCATGCCTGTTGCCATGCCGCGGTTCATGAAGGCGATCCTCTTGACGCGCTCAAGGGATTGTATAAAGGTGCGTTTTTCCTGATGC
>JBDKRF010000108.1:0-12272 GCA_039683525.1 Clostridiaceae bacterium | reverse complement strand
TGGTCACGGTCAAGCCGGACTTCGCCTCCTATCAAAAATTCTCCGCGCTTGGGCGGGAGATTTACGGCGAATATTCCGACCGGGTGGAGGCATTTGGCCTCGACGAAAACTGGGTGGACGTCACCGCCTCCACGACGGACATCGCGGATGCAAAGCGCCTCGCGGAGCTCATTCGAAACCGGATCAAGACCGAGCTTGGCATCACGGTCTCCATCGGCGTTGCGGACAACAAGGTGTTTGCCAAGCTGGGTTCGGATATCAAGAAGCCCGACGCGGTCACGCTGGTCTCGCCGGAGAACTATCAGTCCGTCGCCTGGCCGCTGCCCGCGCGGGAGCTGCTGTATGTCGGCAGAGCCACGGAGGCAAAGCTGCTCAAGTACGGCATCGTCACGATCGGCGACCTCGCAACCACGCCGGAGGCATTCCTGCGCGCGCAGTTTGGCAAGTGCGGCACCATGCTGCACGCGTTTGCCAACGGGCTGGACGTAGCGCCGGTCATGCACATGGTCGACCAGCAAGCGGTGAAATCCGTCGGAAACGGGCTGACTACCCCGCGCGATCTCGTCAACGACGAAGATGTGTATCTGACGATTTCAATGCTTGCCGAGAGCGTCGCGATGCGCCTAAGAGAGCACGGCATGCGCGCAAGAACCGCGCACCTGAGCGTGCGGGACACGGGGCTCGCCTGCTTTATCCGCCAGACGAAGCTGGATCGCCCAACAAACATCACCATCGAGATTTCGCGCGCCTGCATGCAGCTCTTTCGCGAGAACTACACCTGGCAAACGCCGATCCGCTCGCTGACGGTCTCCTGCTCCGACCTGATCGGCATGGACAACCCCGAGCAACTTTCGCTCTTTGACGACGAAGCCCCGCGCAGAAAGGCGGAGGCAGCGGAGGTCGCGGTGGATGATATCCGCAGGAGATTTGGCTACCGTGCCATCGGGCGCGCGCTGTTTTTAAAGGATCGCGAGATCGGGCTCATGGCGCCGAAGGTCGACCACACCGTGCATCCGGTCGGCTACCTGCAGAACGCAACGATGGACAGCGTCATCGGCGGGCGATGAAACAGGATCTTCAACTTTACAGTATGTGTTTTTGCGTAGCGGGAGGGATTTTGTTGTGAAAGTCTATGTCGCGGTGGAATTGACAACCGATGAAGCGGGTGTAATGCATCCGCAGCGCATCCTCTGGGAGGATGGACGCAAGTTTGAAATCACGTCTATTTCGGATGTGCGGCGCGCGGCGAGCCTCAAGGCCGGCGGCAGCGGCATCCGCTATACGTGCCGCATCGGCAAAAAGGATGCGTATCTTTACTACGAGGACCCGAAGTGGTTTGTTGACCCATGACTCGATTGTTGGCAAGGTTGGAATTGTTTCTTTACTTAACCATGCGCCCAAGTCGCGCGCGAAGAAAACGGCGATAAAGAGCGGTGCGGGCGAATGATATTCGCCCGCGAAGACCCAGCCCGAATTTAAGAGGCTGTCCGTGAAAGAAAATATCTTTCTGGAAGCCCCTTTTTTTTGCGCGCAATAAACGATCACTCCCGCACGTCACGCTTCTTTTACCGAATCGAAGCATAGGCGCGAATGAAGGAAATCTGGCGCTATGTAAGCGAAAAGTGAGGGTTGAAACCATTTTTGCATTTTACATCCTGCAGAATTGCAGGATAAACTGCATAATTTCCTGCATCGTGCTTTCACACGTTTCCAACGGAAATTTTCTTGTGAATTTTTTCGACGAAACGTTTGCCATGCTTGATAAATCGGTGTATCATATATTTGGTGAAGATTGCGCATGATGCGCGAAAATCACGGGTTTTTCTTCGAATTCGCCGTGCGCTTTTCTCTTCGTTTTTTTGTGTCCGGCGGGAGAGCGCGTTTTTCACAGCACGGCGAACCCCGCACCGACCCGCATTTTGCAATTTTTCACTCCGAATCCGTCAATTATGCATGTTTGCGGCAGGGCCGCCGCGCCGGAGCGCGCGTATGAACGTATCATTCAAAAGTTTCACCATAAAAACCATACTGACAGAAGAAAGGTGCCGAAACAATGATGACAACCAACAAGAAATTACTCGCATGGGTCAAGGAATGCCAGGACATGTGCGAACCCGACCAGATTTACTGGTGTGACGGTTCCCAGGAAGAGAACGATCGTCTCTTCGTCGAAATGGTAGCCAGCGGCATGGCCACCCCGCTCAACCCGGAAAAACGCCCGGGCTGCTACCTCTTCCGCAGCGATCCTTCGGACGTCGCCCGCGTAGAGAACAGAACCTTCATCGCCAGCAAGAAACAGGAAGACGCGGGTCCCACCAACAACTGGGTTGACCCGGACGAACTCAAGAAGACCATGTCCGCGCTCTACAAGGGCTGCATGCATGGCCGCACGATGTACGTCATTCCGTTCTCGATGGGCCCCATCGGCTCGCCTATCTCCAAGATCGGCGTTGAGCTCACCGACAGCCCCTACGTTGTCGTCAATATGCGCGTCATGACCCGCATGGGCACCGAAGTTCTGAATTCGCTGGGCGACGGTGAATTCGTCCCCTGCCTGCATTCCGTCGGTGCTCCCCTGGAAAACGGCGCCAAGGACACCACCTCCTGGCCCTGCGCCCCGATCGAGCAGAAGTACATCAGCCACTTCCCCGAAGAGCGCCTGATCTGGTCCTACGGCTCCGGCTACGGCGGAAACGCGCTGCTGGGCAAGAAGTGCTTCGCGCTGCGCATCGCGTCCGTTCAGGCGCGTGACGAGGGCTGGCTGGCTGAGCACATGCTCATCCTCGGCCTCACCGACCCGCAAGGCAACAAGACCTACATCACCGGCGCGTTCCCGAGCGCCTGCGGCAAGACCAACCTCGCGATGCTGATTCCGACCATCCCCGGCTGGAAGGTCGAGACCATCGGCGACGATATCGCCTGGATGAAGTACGGCAAGGACGGCCGCCTCTACGCCATCAACCCCGAGTTCGGCTTCTTCGGCGTGGCGCCGGGTACCTCCGACAGCTCCAACTTCAACGCCATGCGCAGCAGCGACAAGAACTCCATCTTCACCAACGTGGCTCTCACGGACGACGGTGACGTGTGGTGGGAAGGCATCGGCTACGATGCGCCCAAGCACCTCATCGATTGGAAGGGCAAAGACTGGTCGCCCGACACCGCGGATGCGCCCGCAGCCCATCCCAACGCCCGCTTCACCGCGCCCGCGTCGCAGTGCCCCTGCATCGCGCCCGAGTGGCAGGATCCCGCAGGCGTGCCGATTTCGGCAATCCTGATCGGCGGTCGCCGTCCGCGCACGATCCCGCTCGTTCACGAGAGCTTCGACTGGACGCACGGCATTTTCGACGGCTCCATCATGGGTTCGGAAATCACCGCAGCCGCCATCTCCGCCAAGATCGGTCAGGTTCGCCGCGATCCATTCGCGATGCTGCCCTTCATCGGCTACAATGTGTGCGACTATCTGCAGCATTGGCTCAACGTCGGCGCGAACTCCACCGCGGACAAGCTGCCGAAGATCTTCTACGTCAACTGGTTCCGCAAAGGCGAAAACGGCAAGTTCCTCTGGCCGGGCTTTGGCGAAAACAGCCGCGTGCTGAAGTGGGTTGTCGAGCGCGTCAACGGTAAAGTGGGCGCGGAAAAGACCGCCATCGGCTACCTGCCCAAGAAGGAAGACCTCTACCTCGAAGGCCTCAACGTCTCCGACGCGGCGATGGAAGAACTCTTCCACCTCGAAAAAGAAGAGTGGCAGGCGGAAGTCGAATCCATCAAAGAACACTATGCCAGCTACGGCGAGAAGATGCCCAAAGCGCTCGTCGAGCAGCTCAAGGCCCTCGAAGCGCGCGTCAACGCGATGTAATGTATCGCTCGCAAGCGTAAAGTAGCCACACGGAGCGCATATCCAGCCGGGTATGCGCTCCTTTTTCGCCAACTATTGCGAAAACAAGCCTAAAAACGATGATTGTATATGCAAATTTCATAGTTTGTTATGATGAAACAATTGACAGCCGAAATTCTTTGTGATATATTCATCAAGTATTCAAAATAATTGCTTTGACCGCACATGTATGCTGATCATCCGTTATTTGATGATTGAGCGCATGTGTTTTTTGATAGAAGCACATTGGCGAAAGTCAACGCGGCGTATTGATAGGGTCGAGGGCATCTTGATCTCGCGAAAACAGACGATCCTTTTTCGTTTCTTCCGGAGCCTCAAGCCGCCAACCCAAGCAAGGATGCAACCATTCACGAAAGATGAATGTGATTGAACGGGTACACCAGAACCAAAACCATCAAAAAACGAAAGAGGTATTTCCATGTTCAGCGACAAGACCATCATCTGCAAAGATTGCGGACAAAGCTTCACCTTCACCGCCAGCGAGCAAGAATTCTACGCGGAAAAGGGTTTCACCAATGAGCCCCAGCGTTGCAAGAATTGCCGTACCGCCCGCAAGCAGAGCTCTCCCCGTGGCGGCGGCGACCGTCAGATGTATGACGCAACCTGCGCAGGCTGCGGCAAACCCTGCAAGGTTCCCTTCCAGCCCCGTTCCGACCGTCCTGTTTACTGCAGCGACTGCTTCCGCAAGTAATTGATCTGAAGCACAAAGCGCTCCCGCAAGGGAGCGTTTTTTTATGCCTTCTTCGAGAAAGAGAATCAATAGAAAATAAATTTTCTATTGTTGAAGACAGCAGCGACTGCTTCCATTTGGATTGGATCCAAAGCGGAAAGTGTTCCTGCAAGGGAGCGTTTTTTTGTGCTTTTTCCGAGGAAAGGGAATCAATAGAAAATAAATTTTCTATTGTTGAAGACAGCAGCGACTGCTTCCAATTGGATTGGATCCAAAGCAGAAAGTGTTCCCGCAAGGGAGCGTTTTTTTATGCCTTCTTCTTCTAGATTTGCGGGCGGATGATATCCGCCCCTACACACGCACCAGAAAATCTAAGTATAAATCTATCAACCAGTTTCGCATTACGGGCTACCCAGCAAGAGCGGTTGTAGGGGCGGATATCATCCGCCCGCATCAGTCCTGCGTTTTACGCACTTTCTTCACGCGCAAAACCAGCAGTGCAAGCACATGGTATACACGCCCGCTGCTCCGGTGCACGGGAGCAGGAAAAGTGATATAATGTTCTATTCCCCCGAAAATCAAAAAGCGAATCGCGAGGTGAGAAAATTGAAGCCCGCAAACGAACTCGAAGGCGTCACCATCATTAAAAAGCTGGACGACATACCTGAACTGAAAGAAACGTTGATCTCCATCTATGAGACCAAATCCCACAAAGATGTTTCCCGCTATAGCCTGCTGCTTGCGGAGCATGTGCTGTCGCTGACCGGTATGCCTCGCAACGAAACCGTCGAGTCCTGCTTCTCTGTCAGCCGCGCTTGGCAGGAGAGCACGGCGAAGTTTCAGGAGGCGCGGCAGGTCGCCTTTGCGCTGCACCGCCTCGCGCGGGAGGAAACGAACCCAGCCTATGTGCTCACCTACCGGACCCTGGGACAGATCGCCGCAACGCCGCATGTCAAGCGCCACGCACTGGTTGGATCGGACTACGCGGTAAAGCTCATCAACCGCATGTATCCCAACGACACGGACAAAGCGCGCGAGATGCGCGAAAAGCAGATCGCTTTGATGCAGAACGTGTAAAACCGTTTGTTTTTCTCAAACGAAGCGAGTACTTGATCCATAAAATAAACCTATGGTCCAGTCGCCGCGCAGCGGCAATTATTCCCCTGCTCGCTCCTCCGACACACAATCTTTGCTTCTCCAAATATTACCCCACAAGCACTGCGTTGCTCCTCCGACACACAATTTTTGCTTCTTAATATTGAACCTCACGAACCGTACTCGATCCTCCGACACACAATCTTTGCTTTACAAATGCGAACACATGTGCTATTCTGGCAAAGTATTGTGATGCAGCACCCCTGCGAAAGAAGTACAGGGGATACAATTTGACTCGAAACGATACCCAAGATTTTCGTACGAACTCCCGTTGTCTGTCGCATTGATGATACGCCTTGGCAAGAAAAATATCACTTGCCATACGGCTCGGAGCGTTCCGGCTCCGTCGTATCAATAGCGAACAGCGCGACAGGACAACGTTTTACGGGAAAACTATGCTTTTTCGAAAAGACGATGCCTACTACTGTCGGCATGGTCTTATTTTTATGGAATCGCGGAACAGAAAGAACAGTACATGAAATACACCGAACTCCTAACACCTGAAATGCAGCAAACCTTAGCAGAAGCAGGTTACGAAACCCCGACCCCGATTCAGGAGCGCAGCCTCGAAACTCTGCTGAATAATCGCGACCTCATCGGCATCGCCCAGACGGGCACGGGCAAAACCGCGGCGTTCGCGGTTCCGATCATCGAGAAGATCAACCCGGACAACAGAAAGCCCCAGGCGCTGATCCTCTGCCCCACGCGCGAACTCGCGCTGCAGACCACAGCCGTGTTTAAGAAGCTCTCGATGCACAAGAAGATGCGCACCGTGTCCATCTACGGCGGTCAGTCCCCCTACGTGCAGATCCAGGCACTGCGCGGCGGCGCACAGGTCGTCGTCGGCACACCGGGCCGCGTGAAAGACCTCATCGGTCAAAACGCGCTGAAGCTCAACAACATTCGTCTTGTCGTACTTGACGAGGCGGACGAAATGCTCGACTTCGGCTTCCTGCCGGACATCAAGTGGATCCTCGGCAGCATCCCCGACGAACGTCAGATGATGCTGTTTTCCGCCACAATGAGTAAAGAGATCTCCGGCATCGCGCAGAGCTACCTGACCAACCCCGAGACCATTCAGGTCGGCGAGCGCAACGAACCCACCAAGACCGTGCGTCAGATGAGCATTCATACGCCGGAATCGGGCAAGATCACCACGGTCAACTTCCTCATGAAAGAGACCGCACCGCGCCTGACGCTGATCTTCTGCAACACGCGCAACCGCGTCAAGACCGTCACCGGTAAGCTCAACGCGTCCGGTTTGACGAGCGCCTGCATCCATGGCGACCTGAGCCAGAGCCAACGTAACAGTATCATGCGCGATTTCCGCGCGGGTAAAACGCCTGTGCTCGTGGCGACGGACGTTGCCGCACGCGGCATCGATGTGGACAACATTGACCTCGTGATCAACTACGACGTGCCGGATAAACCCGAGTACTACGTCCACCGCATCGGCAGAACCGGCAGAGCGGGCCACAGCGGCTTTGCAGCCACCCTGGTCAGCGAGCAGGATATCCCCCGCCTTCGCGTCATCAAGCGGCAGTACAACGTACTGATGAACTAATCTTCTCAGTCGATCGCAACAAAAAGCAGAATGCATTCGGAGAATTTTTTCTCCGGATGCTTCTTTTTTTGATTTTATCGCCCGGTTTGTTACATTACTGTTACTTACTATTTGATCGTTGACTGCTTTCTCGTTACAGCTATGTGTGAGCACGCGCATCTCCTACGTTTCATCTCTTCCTACTAATAGTCCGGACGCCGCGCGCCGGCAAACGCGGCCTTTCCGTGGCAGCACAAGTTCGGTATTCGCGGATTTTACCGCACTGCCCGGGGATGCGTTCTGTCGCGTCTCGCGATTCGCCCGATGGATCAGGGAATTATCGTGTTTTTCGCAATCATACAAAATATATTTTAAATTCCGTTTTCATTGTAACGGATATGTAATAATTTTCGCGTATTCTAGAGTCATACAAGAGATCGAACCATCAGGAGGCAACCCGATGAAACATAAATTTTTAAAAACGCTGACGCTCACGCTTGGATTCGTGCTGATCGCTTTCTCGCTCGTTCTGGCAAGCGGATGCGAGGGCAGTGCTGCCAAGTCCGGCGTGATTTCGCAAACGTCAGGCGCAAAGGCTGAAATGGAAGCCGTTTCGGATTACTCGGTTCCGCTTGCAGCCCCTGTGGCGGACGCAAGTGCGGCGTTTGACTCCACCCCCGTTCGCGGAGCGACCCCCATCGTGCAACCGCCGGTCTCGCGGGAGCGCGCATCCGAGGAGCCCAACCCGTAACAAGCCCAGTGCCCGCTGTGTGACAGCACGCCACATCAGCACACTTTCACTTGTATATCATAGCGCATATTTCTCGCGAGCAATCGTTTTTTCATTCTTCTTCCTTGCAAAAGCAGTCCCGCTACAAACGGGGCTGTTTTTGCGTTCGTTTCCCGTGCTATGGTTGTGATATAATGACTTTATAGTGAACCCATCGCCGTGAAAAACCGCGGCGGAAACGGAGCACGCGCATGGATAAATCGGAATCGTTAGAGAATATCGCCGTACTGATCGACGCGGATAACGCGCAGCTCAGCAAACTCTCCCTGATTTTGGAAGAGCTCTCGACCTACGGGCGGATCGTCGTCAAGCGCGCCTACGGCAACTGGAAGGATCGCGCTCTGAAAAACTGGGAGGAGCAGCTCAAAACACTCGCCATCAAGCCGGAGCAACAGTTTGCCTACACCACGGGCAAAAACGCGACCGACCTATCGCTCGCCATCGGAGCCATGGATCTGCTGCACACGCAGCGCTACGACGCGGTCGCGCTGGTCTCCAGTGACAGCGATTATACCCCGCTCGCCATCCGCCTGCGCGAGGCGGGCATCTATGTGTTTGGCGTTGGCGAGGAGAAAACGCCGCTGTCGTTTCGCAATGCCTGCGATAACTTCATCCTGACCCACAACCTTGGCGACGTAGAGAAAGCAAAGCCCGTTCCGCAAGAGGAGGCAAAGCCCGCGAAAAAGCCGGAGAAAGCCGCGCCGAAAGCGGACCTTACCGCGATTCACAGCCACCTGAAGACCGCAAGTGAGCGCTATCAGGATGCTGACGGCTGGGTCAATATTTCGTCCGCAGGCGGTTACATCAAGCGCGTCATGCCCGACTTTGACAGCAAGACCTACGGGTTTACCAAGCTCACCGACCTCATCAAAGCATTCCCGAAGGTCTATGAAACCAAGACCTATCCCGGCAAGGGCACGGTAACGATCTTTGCCTACCGCTGTATCCCCTGCCCGTGATGAAATCACCAATGAGGATTGAATCCTCGTTTCGCACTGTTTAAGATCATAGAGGAAGGCATATGCATCCGTGTTTCAATGCCTGCTATGTTTTCAAACCGGATCAATGACAGGAGTAATACTATGAAACGCACTGAAAATTTCCGTAAACATACGGGACGATATATTCTAATCGCGCTGGCCGCACTGGTCATCTTCCTCACGGTGGCGTTCTTCTCCTACGTTGGCGACTATCGCCACGCGGACGAGACCGCCGTTGCCCTACTCGAAAGCAACGCATCCATCCGTCAAGAAGGTAACCTGACCATCCTAACACCAGATGCTGACCGCGACAGCGGCACGGGGCTGATCTTCTACCCCGGCGGCAAAGTGGAGGACACGGCATATCTGCCGTTGCTGGAGCAGATTCGCGCGGGCGGCGTGACCGTCGTGCTGATCAGGATGCCGTTCCGGCTTGCTGTGTTTGATATTCAGGCGGCAGACACGGTCTTTGGCGCAGTCCCGTCCGTTTCCCGCTGGTACATCGGCGGGCATTCCCTGGGCGGCGCGATGGCAAGCAGTTATGTCAAGGGCAACGAAAGCCGGCTTTCCGGGCTGATCCTGCTTGGGGCGTATCCCGTCAACGACAGCCCGATTGACACGCTCTGCCTCTACGGCAGCGAGGATATCCAGCTCGACAAGAGCAAGCTCACAAACGTTGCCAATGTGCTGAAAATTGAAGGCGGCAACCACGCGCAGTTTGGCAACTATGGTTTGCAGGAGGGCGATGGCACCGCATCAATTTCCCGCGAGGCGCAGCAGGAGCAGGCAGCAAGCGCAATGCTCGCTCTCATGCTGCCCGCGAACTAAATAATCTATGCCGCGTTTGCGGCATTCGCCTTTTCATTTGATCACTTGGAGGTATGTCGCATGGAATCGAAGAAATCCTATCGCTTGAACAGTGCACTCTGGTTTGTGTTTCTTTTCTCCTTCGTGATAGTCGCGGCTACATGGCTCGTTTCCCCGCTGCTCGCGACCTTTCGCGCGCAACTCCTGCCGGACAGCGGCGCGAACTGGTATTACTGGAAACTGCCACATCCGGAACTCTGGGCTTCGATCAGCATGTGGGTGCTGTATCTCGCGCACCAGATCACCGTTTGGGTGCTGATTACAAAGCTCAAGAATGATACCCGTCCGGAAGCGGGCAGAATCGGTAAATACAACCTGCAGCTGCTGATTGCAAACGCGGCGTTCATCACGCTCCATCTCCTACAGACCGTTTTCTTTTACGATGCGTTGGCGCAGTATATGCCGGTGATGACGTCGCAAGGCTCGGTCATCGTGATGCTGGTGATGATGCTGATCCTGCTTAACAATCGCCGCGGCCTCTTTTTCGGCAAAAAGGTCTATCTGCCACCGCTGGGCGTTGCCGCGACGCAGAAGATACACGGGTTCTATATCTCGTGGGCGGTGGTCTACACCTTCTGGTTCCATCCGATGGAAGGCACACTGGGACACCTTCTGGGCTTTCTGTACCTCTTCCTGCTCATGGGGCAGATGTCGCTTGCGCGCACGAGCTGGCACACCAAGATCGGCTGGCTGACGTTCCTTGAAGTATTCGTTGCCTTTCATGGTGCGGTGGTCGCAATCTGCGCGGGCAACGGCATGTGGCCGATGTTCTTCTTCGGGTTTATGATGATGTTCATCGTGACGCAGATGTTCGGGCTCATCAAGAGTTGGCTTGCCGCCGCGGGCGTGTTCGCAAGCTATGCCACGCTGGTACTGATCACCTACAGCGGCGCACTCGGAACGCTCTTCACCGGTACCTCCGTCGGCTGGGGGGATATCCACCAGATCACGTGGATCCCCATCATCCTCTACGGGCTGGTGTTTGTGATGAGCTGGGTGTTTGCGGGCGTCTTCGCGCTGATCAAAAAGGGCAAGAAGGCATAGACCATAAGAATTCACAGATACACACAATCTTACGCCGCAGCCAATTGGGTTGCGGCGTTTTTTTGTGCGCTCTTGAGCAAGTCTGTTACAAAAAGCAATTGACAAACTGATATTGCGGATTATAATTGAAATTGCAACTGTTGATACTTCAACTATATGGCGGTGTGATATGCAGTTTTCCAAATTGAACATGCTCATCAAGTTGGGCCGGGACTTCGGGCATGAGCAGATTCGCGATGCGGGGTTTTCGGACACCGAGCATGCAATCTGCACCTTCCTTTGCTTTCACGATCAGGTCTCACAGGACATGATCGCAAACGCACTGATGCTGGATAAGACCACCGTTGCCAAAGCGCTCAGCGCAATGGAGGCAAAAGGCCTGATCGTGCGCGAGCAGGATGGGCAAAACAGACGAAAGAACAGCATTCGCATCACCGAAACGGGCAAGGAGAGCGTCAGCGCGAGCATGCACATCTATGACACATGGTTTTCCGAGGTGTGCGCGAACCTGAGTGAAGCCGAGCTAGGGCAATTTGACGACTCGATCGGCAAAATGATCGAATCTGCGCTGCATCTGCGCGAGCAACAAAAACAGACAAAACAAACTGAGAGGGCATAAAGTAGTGATTGACCAAAACGAGAAGACACCTAACTCCATCCGCTCCATCGCAAAAAATATCTGGACAGGGCTAAAGTCCTACCTGACCGATTGGCGAAATCTCCTGGGTCACGCGCTTCTTGGCGTGGTGTTCGTGGTCATCGCCGTCTGGGCACCGATCGCGCTCTGGCTCAAGCTCATCATCATCGCGGTGTTGATTACGTTTAATGTCTTACGCATGCGCAATAAAAACAAAAAGAAAGATGCCAAGGAGGGCACTGCCGAATGAGTTCATTTCGCGATCTTCGCATTGTCGACAACTTTTACCAAACTTCGGCCTATTTCCCCATGCCGACCGTGCTCATTTCCACGCTGACCGAGAGCGGGGAAACGTCGATTGGTTCCTATTCGCTGTGCTTTCCGTATTATGTGGCGGGCAAAGAGTATTACGCCATGCTGCTGGAGAGCCGCAACAGCTCCAATACCGCGCAAAACATCCTCCGTAGTGGCACCTGCGCGTTGAATTTCATTGAGGACAGCCGCGCAAACTTCAAGGAGGCGGTGCGCCTCGGCTTCCCTGGGGAAACCTGCGCGGAGAAGATGGGCAAATGCCGCTTCACGCTGGAAGAAGGCCAGGCAGGCGGGGACACAAAACGCCCGCTTGTGGTCAGCGAAGCGTATCAGGTGTTTGAATGCACCTGGCAGAGCGATCTGGAGAACGCTTTTGAGG
>JBDKRF010000107.1:0-2409 GCA_039683525.1 Clostridiaceae bacterium | reverse complement strand
ATGGTAAAATAGCGTCCAAACGCATACATTTCAACGCCGGTTTTGCTGTTTTTATTCCCGCCTTCGGCGATCTTCCCGCGAAAGAACAGATGCAGGCCTTCACCCGACGGACTGACCTCGACGTATGTCGCTGTTTTCGAGACGACCGCGGCAGCCGTTTCGTTCAGCGCGCCGGTTTCCTTGTTCCGGCAATGGTCGATATCCACACCGACGAAATCATCGTCGTTTGTGAACACAAACCCAAGCCCGGTATATCCATACCGCTTGCGCGCTGCCTGTGCTTCCGCCAGCGTTCCCCATGTACCGGGATCGGTGGACGATGCTCTTCGGTTCGCATGCGGGGAGTATGGGGTTTTATTCGGCCGATCGCCCTTACTGCTTGGTTCCAACCGCCAGCAGATCCATTGCCGGCGTTCAGCGAGTGATATTGGGAATTGTTCAGGCTCTGCCACGCTTCACAACCTCCTGACAAGTCTCGGAAAAGTATCGCACCAAGATGCCGTGCGATTCCGCATATGCGATCTCTCGACGCATACCGTTACTGATCCTCTGCCCGAATACCCAGATTTCGTTACAGTAATCCAAAAGAATCAGCCCCATCTGAATCCCTGCATCCCGTTCCTTGCTATCTTTATCTTCGAGAAATCGTGGGTACATGAGATGCGGCGTGATCGGCATGCACCCGCAGAGAAAAACGAAACGCGAGTACATGCGGGCGTTATGAACGTTTGCCTTCACACATCCGGCATATGGGGAGCATACAAATACCTTCCGGATTGGAAGGTTTGTGTCTCCGATCAGAGCCGTCAGCTTTCGCTGCAGGACAACGTTATGGGGCATTGGAGCGTCGATGCGCTCGATTACCTTTCGCATATGCCGCAATCCCTCTCAATCACGGGAAGCACACCCGCCTGCTCTTTCAAAAGCAGGTATAAGAACAAACGCCCTTTCTGCGTCCAACACGTGGTGACAATCGTGGTGCCATTGTCCAGAACATGCGTCTGTGAATGCGCATACCCTTGATCGGCGTATTTCTGATAGAGCAACCACGTTTCGGCCATCCTATACTGAACGCCAAGCTCATGAAGCAGCAGGTTGAATTTCATTGCAGACAGCCCGTAATCTTTCGCGATCATACTGACCGGCACCAGCGACTTGCTTTTCAGCACCAAATCACAGTAACGCGCCTTCGGTTCAAGTTCGCTGATGATCTGCTTGTGGTGCTCGCTTTCCTCTTCGATCGCCTTACGTTGCTCTCGCTCAGCTTGTAGTTCCAAGAACAAACGGGCTCCAAGCTGCGGATCACGGATCATGGCTTCCAACAATTCGCCAGTGGCATATATGCCGTGTTTGCGAATGGACGGTAGGATTTCCTCCACCACCCAACATTCAAATCTCTGCGCAGCGGGCAGTTTACTGCGCATGATTAGGCGATAAACGTCAGACTCGGGTATAAAGCCCAACGACTGATCCCCGCCGTCTGTAAGGGAGTCGCGTTTCACGACCCCCTTACAATGTCTTTGAATCGCGTCCCTAGTATTGCCATATCCAAGGTTGATCGCGATATCCTTTGCACAGAATAGGATCATGCCATTTTCTTCGAGTGTACGCACAGACCCGAATTCCGAATTCTTGAATACTTGCATGTGATCCATACCGTAATTCCTTTCTGTTAAAAGCGAAGGAGCGGCTTTTGCCGCCCCTCCGACTATACAATTAGTTCTGAGATTCCACGATCTCGCCCGTCACGGGATCAAACGGCGTCGGCACATCGACGAACTCGTCAAGATCGACAGAATACCCGCCGACATGCTTCGCGTACTCTTTCACCTGCGTCGCGAGGTTGGAAACAGCCGTGAGCTCCGTTTCGGTCAACGCGCGTTCAATGTTGAACTGTGCCTGCGAATACGCGATGCCGCCCGCGTTCACCGCTTTCTTGAGCGAGAATCGCGTCACCACGGCGAGCGACTTTTTGCCGCGGCTTAAGAGGCGCTGAATATAGCGCGTAAACTCCTTCAGCGAGCCGGTCGGCAGTGAAAGCAGAACCGGAAACACCTCGCCCTCGCGCAGGATATAGATGCGGCGGCGATTCTTGCACGCCTTACCGCCGCTCTCGCCCGAGCCGAACTGGTTGTAGCGGCACTTCGCGCATGCGCCGCCGGGATCGCCCTCGCCGTTCACACCGTCAAAACTGCCGCAGTCCGGCGGCTCGTTGCCGCCCGCGTATTTGTCCCGGTAATATGCGAACAGCGGATGGTGATACAGAATTACACCTGTGAACTCCTTCACCGTTTCCGCCTCGCCGCCGTCGATAGATGGCAACTCGAACACCGTACTTCCAGCAGAGGGGATTTTGATGCGCTCAATCTATAGGCTCAATCCTTCGAGTTCCTGCGACATTGCTTCGGT
>JBDKRF010000106.1:0-4471 GCA_039683525.1 Clostridiaceae bacterium | reverse complement strand
CGCCGCGGCGCAGCACGAAGGAGACATCCTTTACATCGTCCGAGCATAGGTTCTTTGCCTCGAGAACGACTTCGGTATCTTCGTTGACGTTGGATTTCGACTTCGGTTCCTCATAGATCACGCGACCGACCATCATCTTGATGATCTGATCCATCGTGGCTTCCTGCGTGTCTACTGTGCCGACGGTGTGCCCGTCCCGCATCACGGTGATGCGGTCGGAAATCTGCTTGAGCTCATCCATGCGGTGGGAGATGTACACGATGCCGACGCCTTTTGTCTTGAGCTGTCGGATAAAGGTAAACAGCTCTTGAATCTCCGTATCCGTCAGCGGCGCGGAAGGCTCGTCCATGATCATGATGCGCGTGCTGGGGAACGACAGCGCCTTGGCGATCTCGACCATCTGCTGCTTGGCGACCGTCAGCCGCTTGATCGGCGTGGTGGCGGAGAGCTTAAGGTTGAGCGAGTCCAGAAGATCCTGCGCCTTTTTGTTCTGTTCTTTCTTATTAAGAAACACTCCGCGCGTGGATTCGCGGCCGATGAAGATGTTTTCGGCAACGGTCAGGTCTTTGAGCAGATTCAGCTCCTGGTGGATGATGCTGATGCCGAGGCTTTGCGCTTCCGCCGGGGAGTGGATATCGACTTCTTTTCCGTAGAGTTCGATCGATCCGCCGTCTTTTGCGTAGATGCCGGTCAAGATTTTCATCAGCGTGCTCTTGCCCGCGCCGTTTTCGCCGACCAACGCAAGAACCTCGCCCGCGTGAAGCGTCAGATCGACGCCGTCGAGCGCATGCACGCCGGGGAAGAACTTTTGAATCCCGGTCATTTGTAATATGGTTTCAGACAAAGTATCACCTCATCAACACATTTCTATAAGGAACAAAAGCGATGTTAACGTTACGGGGCTTCTGCCGATACGTGCTTGCTTGGAAACGAAACCTGTCGTAATTGCGATATTCGTATAGCGTCGAGCTTGGTTGCCTGTATGATTGTTGTGTTCGGATGCGTTCAGATGCGTTCAATGTAGGTTGGAATCAATCGGATGATACCGCGGCGCATCGGCCGGATCAGAGGAGGAAAACGTGCGTTTTTCCGCGAAGGATGGGGGTTTTGTCAGAATAAGAACTCGGAAAGACGAAAACGAAACGTTTCATCTTTTTGCATTGTAGCACTTACATTTTTTGAAGTCAAGACCTAATTTAAGTGACGAGTGATGGTAAAACAGATGTTATAACAGCATATATGCGTGTTATCATAGTAATAGAACACGCGACACGATAGATTCTGCTTGACAGAGCGCGCGGCAGAATGCTAAAATAAGCCGAAACTGAAAACGTTTCGCTATCATATACGATCTATGAACCTGCAATTACATCAAAAAAGCACAGAAAAGCCCGAAAAGCATCATTTCGAACACAAAAATCCGTAATTAACTGCTATAATAACGAAACGGTTCGTGTAATTCATTCGAATCAGCGAATAAACCGATAGAAATACCGCTATGCGGTACGGCAGGTAAGCATATTGTCAACCATTAAGGACGTATCAAAATTTTCGGGGTTGTCGCTTGCGACGATTTCGAAGTATCTCAACGGCGGCAACGTACGTGGAGAGAACCGTCAGAAGATCGACGAAGCGGTCGAGGCGCTGGGTTATCGGGTCAACCGAAACGCGAGAAGCCTCAAGACCAATCGAACGATGACGGTCGGCGTCGTGATGCCGACATTATCTGTGCCGTTTTTCGGCAGCGTGCTTTCCTCGCTGGATGCAACGCTGCGCGAAGCCGGATACACGTCCTTTGTTTGCAGCTATGATTTTGACCGGGATCTGGAGCTTGAGAAGCTCCGGGTGCTTTGCAATAACAATGTAGACGGAATCGTCCTTGCAGCCCAGTATGTCTCCGCCAAGGAGCTCAACGAGATTCGCAATTCCCGCGGCAGCGAAATGCCGATGGTTCTGGTCGACCGCACGATCTCCGGCTTTGTCTGTGACAGCATCGTGATCGACAACCTCAACGCGACCTACGGCGCGGTGGAGCAGCTCATCAACGCGGGCCACCGCCATATCGGCATCATCGTAGGCCCTCTGGATATCTCCACGGCAAACGAGCGCATGGTTGGTTATCGGCGCGCCTTAGAAGACTATGGAATTGAAGTTGAGACAGGTCAGCTCACAAAAGACGGGCAAAAAGAGGATCTGATTCAAATCGGTCGCTATGACTTTGAGTCCGGCTATCGACAGTTTAATAATTTTATGGACATGAACAATCCGCCAACCGCGCTTTGCGTAACGAATTATGATATGACCATGGGTGCGGTTACCGCGGCGCACGAGCGAAATATCATCCTCGGCAAAGACATCGGCTTTGTGGGGTTTGACGCGGTGGATCTCTGCCGAATCGTCTCGCCGCCGCTCTCGATTGTCGAGCAGCCGACGCAGCTCATGGGGCAGAAGGCGGGCGAGGTATTGCTCAAACGCATGGCGGGCGAAACGCTGCCGCATCCGCAGGTGATTCGACTCAAGAGCTATCTGCACAATCGCATTTATAAAGAATAGAAATATGGCGTACGCTTCTATGTCAACTACAGATTAGTTTTGATAAAGAAGAACATCTCTTTCCTCTAAATTCGGGCAAGCCCGCTCTGAAAACAGGAGCGGAGACAAGATAAACGACATCGAAAACAAGGAGAACAGCTATGAACCGATATGCGATCGAACTGCCGAAGATCGGCATCCGTCCCTGCATCGACGGGCGGAGAAACGGTGTGCGTGAGGGTTTGGAACAACAAACCATGAATATGGCGAAAGCCGCGGCAAAACTGATTGCCGACAACATTCGCTATCCCAACGGCGAACCGGTGGAGGTCGTAATCGCGGATACCACCATTGGTGGCGTCAAGGAAGCCGCCGCCTGCCAGGCAAAGTTTGAGAAGTCGGGTGTCACCGTGACGCTGAGTGTTTCGCCCTGCTGGTGCTATTCCACCGAGGTGATGGACTTTGACCCGCTGACCGTCAAGGCTGTCTGGGGCTTCAACGGAACCGAGCGTCCGGGTGCTGTGTTTCTCGCGGCGGTGCTCGCGGCGCATACGCAAAAAGGCCTGCCCGCGTTCGGCATCTACGGGCACGACGTCAAAGACGCAGCGGATACCGAGATTCCGGAGGATGTAGCGAGAAAGATTCTGCTCTTTGTGCAATCCGGCATCGCGGCAAAGTCTATGCGCCAAAACAGCTACCTGCAGATTGGCTCCATGTGCATGGGCATCGCAGGCAGCATTCTCGATCAGGAGACGCTGTATGAGTATTTTGGTCTTCGCAGCGAGAGCGTGGATGAAACCGAAATTCTCCGCCGCATCGACAAAGGCATTTACGATCACGAGGAGTTTGCGCGCGCACTGAAATGGACGCGCGAAAACTGCCGTGAAGGCCTCGATAAAAATCCGGCAGACATCCAGTTTTCTCGCGCGGAAAAAGACGCGCAGTGGGAGTTTGTCGTCAAGAACATGCTGATCGTGCGCGACCTGATGATCGGCAACCCCCGCCTGGCCGAGATGGGGTTCGTTGAGGAAGCGGATGGACACAACGCCATCGTCGCGGGCATTCAGGGACAGCGTCAATGGACGGACTACAAGCCCAACTTCGATTTCCTCGAAGCCATGCTCAACAGCCAGTTTGACTGGAATGGACTGAGGGAAGCGTTCGTCATCGGTACCGAGAACGACACGCTCAACGCCATGACGATGCTCTTTGAGCACCTCTTGACCAATCGTCCCGGCATCTTCGCGGATGTGCGTACGTACTGGAGCCCGGAGGCGGTCAAGCGCGTGACCGGAAAAGAGCTCAAGGGTTATGCGAAAAACGGCATCATCCACCTGATCAACTCCGGCGCTGCGTCGCTGGATGGCACGGGCGCGCAGTCGGACAAATCCGGCAACCCTGTCATCAAGCCGTTTTATGAAATGACCGATGCGGATGCAGCGGCCTGCCTCAAGGAGACCGACTGGTGCGCCGCCGATCAGTTCTACTTCCGTGGCGGCGGATATTCTTCGCACTTCATCCACGGTACGCGCGGCGGTATGCCCGTCACCATGGCGCGCCTGAACATCGTCAAGGGCTTAGGGCCGGTGCTGCAGCTTGCGGAAGGCTACACCTGCGAACTTGAGCCGGACGTACACAAGACGCTTGACGAGCGCACAGACAAGACCTGGCCCACCACATGGTTTGCGCCGAATCTCACCGGCGAAGGTGCGTTTACGGATGTCTACAGCGTGATGGCAAACTGGGGTGCAAACCACGGCGCATTCTGCTTTGGTCACATCGGCGATCGACTCATCACCATGGCGTCCATGCTCCGCATCCCCGTCTCGATGCACAATGTCGAAAGCGACCGGGTGTTCCGTCCCTCCGCATGGAGTGCGTTTGGCACGAGCGATCCGGAGGGCGCGGACTATCGCGCTTGCGCCGCCTACGGCCCGAT
>JBDKRF010000105.1:0-3834 GCA_039683525.1 Clostridiaceae bacterium | reverse complement strand
AGAGGACGCGCTCTCCGCAACCCGCGCGGCTGTGGAAGAGGGCATCGTCCCCGGCGGCGGCGTCGCTCTGCTGAACGTGGCGGATCGCGTCAAGAAGATCGCCGAGAATTCGACCGGCGACTACAAGACCGGCGTCAACATCGTGCTCCGCGCGCTGGAAGAACCGGTTCGTCAGATCGCGATCAACGCGGGCGTAGACGGTGCGGTCGTAGTGGAGAATATCCGCCGCGAGAACAAGCCCGGCTATGGCTACAACGCCGCAACCGATACCTACGGCATCATGGCGGACGAAGGCATCATCGACCCGACGAAGGTCACCCGCAGCGCGCTGCAGAACGCAGCTTCCGTCGCGGCAATGGTGCTCACCACCGAGAGCCTGGTCACCGATATCCCGACGCCTCCGGCACCCGCCGCGGCACCCGGCCCGGATATGGGCGGCATGTACTAAGTCTAGCGACACTCAGAGAGCACGGAACAGTCCGTGCTCTTTTTTTTTTACTTTCAATACTTTTTTGAGAAAAGTATTCGGTATATAAGCGGCATGTACTAAGTCTAGCGACACAAAGAGAGCACGGAACAGTCCGTGCTCTCTTTTTTTACTTTCAATACTTTTTTGAGAAAAGTATTCGGTATATAAGCGGCATGTACTAAGTTTAGCGACACAAACAGAGCACCGAGAAATCGGTGCTCTTTGTTTTTACCAAATCGCGTATAATAAATCGAAAGTGTATTGAGTAATTTTCAAATTGGCCTCGTATTATAGATAGAAACATATAAAAGCACCGGAGGTGATTCACGTTTGACAGAAAAGCAGATGCAAACAGGGCTAAGAGCGGGGGACGAGCGCGCGCTTGATGCGGCGATTCAAACTTATTCGCGGTTATTATGGAGCATTTCCCGCGCGGTACTGCATCATATCGGAACAATGGAAGATATGGAAGAGTGCGTATCGGATGCGTTCATTCAACTATGGAAAACGAGAGAAAATCTCTGTGAATCCCGCGGCAGCGTAAAGACTTGGCTCTGTGTTGTGGTCAAGAGTCGCGCGATTGATCGATATCGTAAAATCGTTCAAAAAAACGAGATCGCTCTCGAAGAACAGATTTCATTGTGCGGCATTGAGATCGTCGATCAAACGATGGATGCGGTCTTGCAGCGCGAGCTGATTGCCGCAATCCAAGCGTTGGGAGAACCTGACCGTGAAATCATCATGCGGCGTTTCTATTATCAACAAAAACCGAAAGAGATCGCGATCGCGCTCGATCTTCCGATCAGACAGGTCGAAAACAGAATCTTTCGTGCCAAACAGAAACTAAGGGCACAGCTGGATGGAGGGGCAACATGCAACATCTAAACGATAGATTTAACCGTAAACACTTACGAAACATACGCAATAGAGTGAATAGTGAATTGGGGATATCCTCTCGAAAAAGCCCGCATCGAAGCGTTATGATGCGAGTGGGTGTTGCGTTTGCGGTTTTTGCCGTGTGCCTTTTGACGATTACCCCGGCGCTCGCGGCTGAAATTCCGGAAGTATATGATATGTTGTATTTTGTGCTGCCGGAGACGGCGCAGTTCTTCAAACCAGTGCAGAAAAGCGATATTGATCAAGATATCGAAATCAAAATTGAAAGTGTATATGTGCATGGCGCTCAAGCGGATGCAGTCATATCTGTTCGCGATTTATCGCAGGATCGGTTGAGCGAGAAAATCGATTTTGACGACTCGTATGATATCCATACAGGGTTTGATTCCGTTGGCACCTGCAATCAGATTGACTACGATGCGGCGACTCGAACCGCCACGTTCTTGATCGAAACCAGCAGCATGAACCCCGGCGATCTCATTGTCGGCAAGAAACTCACGATCTCGTTTCAAACGCTGTTGAGCGGAAAAACAGAGAAGCTGGCGTATCCGATTCCGATCGATTGGAGTACTATTCCAGATACGGCGCAAACCGTGCAGTCCGAGCCTTACAGCGAAACGGTGCTGGCGATCGGCGAAACACAGGTTGCGATTTTTGATGAGTTTATGATCACGGGGATCGGATATGTGGATGGCAAACTGCACATTCAGCTCTACACGCCTCGCAGGCATACGTTTAGCGATCACGCTTTTTTGTATCTCAAAAGCGGCGAAGAAGAACCTCTTGCTGGTAGTATGTTCTATCGAGGCGGCTACAGCGGTGATCCCGTGCTGGATCGAGAGGCGGATTATATCGACTATGTGTTTGATGTTCCGAAAGAGGAACTTTCGAAGTACACACTATTGGGAGATTTTTACGGCTATCAAACGCGCATTGATGGGGATTGGAGCATCACGTTCCCGCTGGAATAGGTTTGAAGCGGTATCGTCTGCTCATCGTAAATAAAACTGAAGTATCGCTCAGAATGAGGATGCTTATGTCAAGTAAGCATCCTCATTCATCTTCACCCAACCGTCTCAAATAGCGCCCCGGTTCCGATAAAAAGTCGCGAAGGAAATTGATGTTCTCCAATTCTCGAAAATGACTTTCTCTGATTTTGTCGTTTTCAAACGCATACAGCGTTGCGTCGGGATACGCCAGCAACACAGGGGAGTGCGTGGAGATGATGAACTGGCAGTCACGCTTGACCGCGTCAGCAATCATATTCATTAAAACATATTGGTTATAGTAAGAAAGCGCACCCTCCGGCTCATCCATGAGATAGAGGCCTTGTGCGGTCAGTCTCGAACCAAAAAAGTCGATATATCCTTCGCCGTGAGACTGCTGTGATAGCTCGTCGGAATACATGTTCTTCATCTCGTAGAGGCCGGAAGCATGCGGCATGGATGCGAGCGCCTTTGCATAACCGGATCTGTCCGCATAATCGCGCTGAACGCGCTCCATCTCCGCCTGCTCCTCGCGCATCATGTCTTCCCGTGCGTCGATATAGCGCGTGAAGTCCTCGGCAAGAAAGAAAAAACTGCGTTTGGGTTTGTGCGAAAACTCCGCACGAAACGCGCGGGACGCGGCGGAGAAGCTGCTGCTTGCGCGTCGATCGGACCGCGCATCGCCGATGCGGATTGCGCCCGTGAGGGCAGCGATCAACTCCACCAGCGTTGTCTTTCCGCTGCCGTTATCGCCCGCAATCAAAGTGACGGGCGCGGGAAACTCCAGCCGCTCAATCGCCGCAATCTGGGGCAGGTTCAGCGGGTAGGATGCATAAGTATGTTCGGTTTCAGCCTGCTTGATAGCGCGTAGATAAATCATGATGAAATGATACCATACGAGCGCAAACAAAAACAGGGAGCGAATTCATCGCTCCCTGTCTCCTGCGGTTTGATTAGTCGACGATCACGGTACCGTCGGGTTTGACTTCGATGTTGGCTCCTGTGGTCACGTAGGAGAGGAACTCTTCACCGAGGTTATCCACCACCGGCATTGAGACATCCGTCCAGACATCGGCGAGAATTGCGCCAGCCGCGGCGAGAGAGTCAATTGGTTTACTAAAGAGCATGCATGCTGGTTGCTGACCAAGTGCTGCAGCGCAATAGAGAACCATACCCCCCGTCGTGGAGCCGATGGTCTGCGGCAGGCACAGGGCAGAGCCGTGCATGGGCTTCTCATAGAGATCGGGATTGTTCTGATCGGAGCACTTCGCGTGTTTGTCCTTGAACATCAGCGCCTTTTGAAAGCTCGCCAGCGTATTGAAACCCTGCTTCGAAACGAGTGCCTTTGCAGTTGCGCTTCCGGGAACGACCGCACGCCCTTGAAACGTTCTCGACATATCAGTTGCCCCCTTTCGAAAGGATCTGGAGAATCTCTGCGTCTGTTTGATACTTCGAGGTGGTATAGGTGCGAAGCTTATTGCT
>JBDKRF010000104.1:0-2210 GCA_039683525.1 Clostridiaceae bacterium | reverse complement strand
CTCTATGACGCGGTGGAGCACCCCGTGGAAGGTACGTTGATGAGCATCAGCCGCGACTGGGCGCTGTTTCTCGAATCAAACAAAGATCGCTTCTCCGGCTTTCGGGAGTTGTTTTCCAATGCATATCAGAGCGCGATCGCGTCGTTGGAGCGGACGAAGGAGCAACTGCAAGTGCTCAGGAAACACAATGTTGTGGATTCCGGCGCAGCGGGTTTTGTCCGCTTCTTGCAGGGCATCAATCTCGCGCTGTCGCATGTGCGCGGCATAGAGCCCGTGGAAGACCTCGAGAGCGTACCCGTAATCACGGGCGAGGAGGAGACCGCATTTCGCTATTGCACCGAAGCGCTCGTGGATACGTCCGCGTTTGGCGCGGTCGATCTGGACGCGCTCAAGCAGGATCTTAGCCAGCTTGGCGATTCGCTGATCGTGAACAACCGCGACGGCAGGCTCAAGGTGCATCTGCACACCAACACGCCGGAGCGGCTGATGGAGAAGCTTGCGCCACTTGGCCCGTTTATCGAGCAAAAGGCGGACGACATGGCGCTGCAAAGCCGCCTGCGTGCGCTCCCGCGCGGCGGGGTGGGACTCATGACGGACTCGATTGCCGATCTTCCCGATGATTACAAGCTCTCGCACACGATTGCGACGCTTCCGATGGGCGTGATGATCGACGGCAGTGCCTATCTCGATAAAGCGACGATTCAGCTCGAGCAGCTTTTCACGCGGATGGGGCAGAAGGAAGGATATCCCACGAGTTCCCAGCCCGAACCGGGCAGAATCTCCGCGCTGCTCAATCAACTCGTCGATCACTACGATTCGCTGATCGTGCTGTCGGTTGCCGATCGTCTCAGTGGGACGTATCAAGCGCTGGTCAAGGCGGTCGGCGTCATGGCGCCGGACAAGAAGATCACGGTCATCGACACTAGGCTCAACTCCGGTGCGCAAGGGCTATTGGTGAGAGCTGCCGCAGAGATGGCGGCGCAGGGGCTGGCGCACGACGAGATCGTCTCCCGCATTGAGGCGATGATTCCCCGCACAAAGATCTATGTCTGCCTCAACACGCTTGCTTATGCTGCGCGCGGCGGTCGCGTGCCAAACACCGTCGGCAAGATCGGCAACGCGCTCGGCATGCGCCCGATCATGACGCTCGACAATCTTGGTAACGGGGCGGCCTTCGGTGTTGCGTTTTCGCAGGCAGGGCTGACCAGAAAGATTCTTCGCCTCGTCAAGAGTACGATGGAGCGCAAAGGCATCGCGGAATACAGTATTGTTCACGGCGGCAATCTATTGCTTGCACATGAATATGCCGAGGAGATCCAGCGCATCACGGGCAAAGCACCCGCGTTTATCGCGCAGATTTCATCCGTCGTTGCGCTGCACGCAGGCCCCGGCACCGTTGCGGTCTGCCTTGTGGAGGGCGCGGCATAACACAAGGCAACCAACTCACCAAAATATAGAAAGGAGAGCGCCATATGATAACGGCTGCGATCATCATCTTCGTCTACTTCTTCACGCTCTTTGTGATCGGCACGTTGCTCAAGAACAACAGCATTGTGGATATCGGCTGGGGCATCGGGTTTGTGCTGCTTGCGTGGGTATTATTCTTCCTGCGCCTGCCGGTTCAGCTGGTGCGCACGAGCATTACCCTGCTCGTCTCGCTCTGGGGAATCCGGCTCTTCTACCACATCCTTAAGCGCAACCACGGGAAGCCCGAGGACTTTCGGTATGTGGCGTTCCGCAAAGCGTGGGGCAAGTGGGTCATTCCCCGCGCATTCGTGCAAGTCTATCTGCTGCAGGGCGCGCTGATGTTTCTCATCGCTCTCCCGTTCATTCTGCTCGAAGGCGCGGCAAAACCCGTCAACAGCTTCCTGTATGCGGTGGGACTGCTTGTGTTCGCGCTCGGATTCCTGTTTGAATCCATCGGCGACGCGCAGCTCAAGGCATTCTTAAAACAGCCGGAGAACCGCGGCAAGATCATGACGAGCGGCCTCTGGCGCTACACGAGACATCCGAACTATTTTGGTGAGGCGACGCTCTGGTGGGGCATCTTTTTACTCGCGCTCAGCGGCGGGGTTACGCCACTTGCAGTCATCGGCCCCGTGACCATCACGCTTTTATTGCTGTTTGTCTCCGGTGTGCCGCTGTTGGAAAAAAGCATGAAGGATAAACCCGGCTATGCGGAATACGCGGCGAAGACGAGCATCTTTGTA
>JBDKRF010000103.1:0-3604 GCA_039683525.1 Clostridiaceae bacterium | reverse complement strand
CGATTCATATGTCCGCCTCTGCCGCGAAGGCGACGCGGACGCGCTCCGCTGCGAGCTGAGTTTGCGCGTGCTGGAGAGCGACGGCGAAACTAGCCTCCTCGAAATCGAGCTCTTCACGGGACGCACGCATCAGATCCGCGTGCAGATGGCGGCAATCGGGCACCCCGTCCTCGGCGACGACAAGTACGGAGATCGGGACTTCAACAAGCTCCGTAAAAAACGCACGCAGCAGTTGCTTGCGAAACGCTTGGAGATTGACGGACGGGTGTTTGAGAGTTTGCGGGAGTTGGGGTTGTAGAAATTAAAAAGAGATTCGTTTAAACGAATCTCTTTTTGTTTTTGTTTCTTACAGCGTCGCCAGCATGACCGCCTTGATCGTGTGCATGCGGTTTTCCGCTTCGTCGAAGACCACCGACTGCGGGCCGGAGAAGACGTCGTCGCTGACTTCCATGCTATCGCGGTGGAACTTTGCGCCCATCTCCTTGCCGATGGTGGTGTTCAGGTCGTGGAACGCGGGCAGGCAGTGCATGAAGATCGCGGTGGGCTTTGCCGCCGCCATGACATTCGCGTTCACCTGATACGGCGAAAGTTCTTTGATGCGCTGCTCCCAGATCTCCATGGGTTCGCCCATCGAGACCCAAACGTCGGTGTAGATCACGTCCGCGTCCTTGACGCCCTCGAGGATATCCTCCGTCTGCGTGATGCTGCCGCCGCTGGCTTTGGCGAGCTCCTTGCAGGTGCTGGTGAGTTCCTCGGAAGGCCAATACGCCTTCGGTGCGCAGGCGACAAAGTCCAGCCCCATCTTCGCGCTGCCGACCATCAGCGAATTGCCCATGTTGAAGCGCGCGTCACCGCAATATGCCATCTTGATGCCCTTAAGCTTGCCAAATTTCTCCTGAATCGTGAGCAAGTCCGCGAGGATCTGCGTCGGGTGAAACTCGGTGGTGAGTCCGTTCCAAACGGGCACGCCCGCGTATTTGGCGAGTTCTTCCACAATGCTCTGCGCGTAGCCGCGGTATTCGATGCCGTCATACATCCTGCCTAGCACCTGCGCGGTGTCCGAAATGCTCTCCTTTTTACCGATCTGCGAACCCGTGGGGTCGAGATAGGTCGCGTGCATGCCGAGGTCGAAGGCCGCGACTTCAAAGGCGCATCGCGTGCGCGTGCTGGCTTTTTCGAAGATCAGCGCGATGTTCTTGCCGCGCAGCAAATCGTGCGGAACGCCATCCTTCTTCTTCGCCTTGAGTTCGGCGGAGAGCGCGAGTAAGTCCGCGATTTCCTCCGGCGTGAAGTCTAGTAGCTTGAGAAAGCTCTTGCCCTTCAGGTTCATGTCCTTCGCCTCCTGTTGTATATTTAATGATTAATATGTGCTTAGAATTTGCTTGAGAATCGCAAGACCCGCGTCGATCTCCTCTTTCGTGATCGTCAGCGGCGGCATGAGGCGGATGGTATCCGCGCCCGCCGTCAGCGCGAGAAGACCCGATTCGACAAGTTTGCCGACGGCTTCCCTGTGGGAGCAGCTCACGCCGATGCCGATCATCAGTCCCAGCCCGCGCACGCTGGTGACGACGGGCAGGTTCCAACTTGAGACCGTCTCGCGGATGTAAGCGCCCTTTTGTGCGACTTCACCTAAAAACTCAGGCGTGAGTTGCGCGAGCACTGCATTCGCGCCAGCCGCGCAGATCGGGTTGCCGCCGAAGGTCGTCGCGTGGGTTCCGGCACAGAGTGTACTTGCGCAGCTCTTTGCCGCGAGCACGCCGCCGAACGGAAGCCCCGCCGCGATGCCCTTTGCGAACGTGACCGCGTCCGGTTCGATGCCGTATTGCTGGAAGCAGAAGAGCGTGCCGGTTCTGCCGACGCCGGTCTGCACCTCGTCGATGAGCAGCAGGATGTCGCGCGACTTACAGAACTCCGCAACTTCCGCTACAAACGCTTTGTCCAGCGGCAGCACGCCGCCTTCACCTTGGATGAGTTCCATCAGCACCGCGCAGACGGTGCCACTCTTGCAGGCGGATTTCACGCTGGCAACGTCGTTTGGCTCGGCATGGACAAACCCTTCGGTGAACGGGAAAAAGTATTGGTGAAACACATCCTGCCCCGTGGCGGCGAGGGTTGTGATCGTGCGCCCATGGAAAGAGTGGTAGAGGGTGACGATCTGGCTTCTGCCCGCGCCGTATTTGTCGAAGGAGTATTTGCGCGCGAGTTTGATCGCGCCCTCGTTCGCCTCCGCGCCGGAGTTACTGAAAAACACGCCCTGCATGCCGGTGCGTTCGACGAGCGTCTTCGCGGCGGTCGCGGCAGGCTCCGTGTAGAAGAGGTTCGACACATGCGGGAGCTTTTTCGCCTGCTCGGTGATCGCACTCAGCCACGCTTCGTTGCCGCAGCCGAGGGAGCACACGCCGATGCCGCTTGCAAAGTCGATATACGTTCTATTGTCGAAATCCTTCAGCGTGGCGTTTTCGCCGCTTTCGAGCGCGACGGGGAAACGCTTGTAGGTGCCGAGGATATAGTCGTCGGTCAATTGCATCACGTCTTGATTGGTCATTTGTTCTCCTTTATACGGTCAACACGAGGCAACTTCTCCATAGAGAAATGTCCTGCGTCAGGCGGTTACCATTGTGCCGATGCCCTCGTCGGTGAGCATCTCGATCAGGATTGCGTGCGGCACGCGGCCGTCGATGATGAACGCGCGGTTCGCGCCTTTCTCCACTGCGTGGGCGCAGCACTCCAGCTTTGGAATCATGCCGCCCGTGATGACGCCGCTCTCCTGAAGCTTCGGGATGTCTGAAAGCGCAAGCCGCGCAATCAGGCTGTCGGGATCGGCGGCGTTCATCAGCACGCCCTTGGTGTCCGTCATGTTGATGAGACTCTCCGCCTTGAGCGCGCCCGCGATGTAGGCAGCCGCGGTGTCCGCGTTGATGTTATAGGTGTTACCCGCCTTGTCGCAGCCGATGGTGGAGACAACGGGGATATAGCCTTTTTCGAGCAGGTCTTTGATGGGTTCGGGGTGGATGGCGACGATCTCGCCGACATAGCCGAGCTTTTCGTCCAGCATCTTGGCTTCGATCAGGTGCCCGTCCATACCGCTGATGCCGACGGCTCTGCCGCCGACGTTCTGGATCAGGTTGACGAGACCCTTGTTGACCTTGCCCGCGAGCACCATCTGCGCGACCTCGACCGTCTCTTTGTCGGTGACACGGAGGCCATCGATAAACACGCTCTCTTTGCCGAGCTTTTTGAGGATCGCGCTGATCTCTGGCCCACCGCCATGGACGAGCACGATCTTGACGCCGACGAGGGTCAAGAGCACCACGTCGCCCATGACCGCTTTTTTAAGCGCTTCGTCCTCCATGGCGCTGCCGCCGTACTTGACCACGACGGTTTTGCCATAATAATTCTGAATGTAGGGCAGTGCCTGAATCAATACTTCGGCGCGCTTGGTAATATCAATGCTCATGTTCAGTAACCTCCACAAGATTCTGCAACGTCGTGCAAGATATCTTGGCTCATGTGCGGTAATCTCCGTTGATCTTCACGTAGTCGTAGGTCAGGTCGCAGCCGTACGCCGTGGCGGAGGCACTTCCATCACCAAGCGTGATGTCGA
>JBDKRF010000102.1:0-2682 GCA_039683525.1 Clostridiaceae bacterium | reverse complement strand
TGATTCCGTTTGATGAAGTCGTCTCCGCCATGTACGCGGTTGGCAAGGATATCCGCGTGGAGTACCGCGAGACCGCGCGCGGGGGCTTAGCCACCACGCCGACGGGTAAAGCCGTTGCGCAGCGGGTCAAGCGACTGCAAGGAAATTGAGCGAGATCAGCAAGAGGTAGAGTATGGCACAAGGCATGGGCATGGGCGGCAGAGGACTGGGCGGCGGGCCACGCGGTTACCTGACCGAGGAAGAGAAAAAGAACAGACCGAGGCTGAGCCATGAGATGCTGCTTCGGATCATGTCTTATCTCAAACCCTATCGCGCGCAGTTTGTATTTGTGTTCCTCGCAATCCTGATCAGCGCCGTGATCGGGCTTTTTCCCTCCATCATCACCGGGCGCATTGTCGATCAGGCACTGGTCGGCAAGAATATGCAGCTACTCATTCAACTGCTACTGCTCGCGCTGGTGACGCTGACTGCCTCGCAAGCAATCGGGGTTCTGCAAAGCTATATCAACTCCTGGATCTCGCAGCGCATCATTTTTGACATGCAAAATCAGATGTACGCACATTTGCAGCAGATGCCGCACTCGTTTTACACAAATGAAAAGCAGGGCGATATCTTAACGCGCATGGAGAGCGACATCAGCGGCGTCGGGACCGTGATCACCAACACGCTTACCACGTCCGTTTCCAACATCGCGGTCATGATTGCGACGTTGATCGCGCTGTTTTCCATGAACTGGAAGATGGCGCTGGTGGGCATCGCAATCATTCCAATGACGTTGATTCCCGCGAGAACGGTGGGGAAAACCCGCTGGAAGCTACTCACCGACGTACAGAACGAGCGCGATAAGATGAATCAGCTGATCACGGAGACCTTGAGCGTCTCCGGCTCCATGCTGATGAAGCTCTTTACGCGTGAAAAGTCCGAATACGACCGGTTCGTCAACGTCAACGACAGCGTCACGCGCCTTACGCTGAAGGAACAGCGCAGCGGAAAATGGTTTGTGATGATATTGGGCACGCTCTCGCAGATTGGCCCACTCCTGATCTACTTTACAGGCGGCTGGCTGATCATCTCTCAGGGTGATACGGCTTTGACCATCGGTACGATTACGGCGATGATCGAATTGGTCAATCGACTCTATGGCCCGGTGAATTCGCTGCTGAATCTGAGCGTTGATTTCACGCGATCGCTTGCGCTTTTTACGCGCATCTTCGACTATTATGACAAAGAGGTTACGATACAGAGTAAGCCAAACGCGGTCAAGCCTGATTTGACACGCACAGATATCGAGTACCGCCACGTCACCTTTGCTTATGATCAGAAAGATCCGATTTTGAAGGACATCAGCTTTTCGATTCCTTCCGGAAAGATGTATGCCATTGTTGGCCCTTCCGGCTCCGGCAAATCGACGATCGTCAACCTGCTGCTTCGCCTCTACGATGTAAACGCGGGAGAAGTGACTATTGCGGGAACGGATGTTCGGGATTTTGAGCTGACGTATCTGCGCAAAAATATCGGCGTGGTCACGCAGGATGCATACCTCTTCAACGGCACGATACGGGAGAATTTGCTCTACGCCAAAGAGGACGCAACGCAGGAAGAACTGGAAAGCGCCTGCAAGCTCGCAAACATTCATGATTTCATCCTGTCGCAGGAGGCGGGGTACGACGCGATGGTCGGCAACCGCGGACTCAAGCTCAGCGGCGGGGAAAAGCAGCGTCTTTCGCTTGCGCGCGTAGTGTTGAAAAACCCGAAGATACTGGTGCTGGACGAGGCGACAAGCTCGCTGGACTCGATCTCCGAAAACGCGATTCAAAACGCACTGGATTCCGTCATGGTTGGACGCACGAGCATCGTAATCGCGCACAGGCTCTCGACCGTGCTTGCGGCAGATCATATACTCGTAGTGAAAGACGGAGTGATCGCCGAACAGGGCACACATGAGGAACTGCTGGAACACGACGGCGTTTATCATGAATTATATGAAACGCAGTTCCGGCGGGTATTGGAGCACGAAGCGGAATAAACAGGTCTTGGAGAACGTTATGATCATTTGTGCATATCAATTTCCGGTATCTGCAAATATCAATGAGAACTGCGACTCTATTCGCAAAGGGATTACTTCTGCTGCGAAGCAAAGTGCCAGACTGTTGATTTTTCCAGAGTGTGCGTTAACAGGATACCCGACAAGTGATCACGTAATGCTTCAACGGATCAATTTTGCAACGGTCGGGGATGCTTTACGTGAGTTTGATTTGCTTTCAAAGCAATATCAAATGTATATCGTGTGCGGATCGATCGAGAAAACGGAAAACGGGTATTATAACAGTGCCATTCTCTTAAGCCCGGATGCGCCTGCTCGTACGTTGTATCGAAAACGTGCTCTTTGGGGTTGGGACAAGGATCACTTTTTGCCGGGGAAAGAAGAACCCGGGGTTGTAGAGATTGACGGATTCCGCATCGGCATACGCATTTGTTTTGAGATTCGGTTTCCGGAATATTTTCGCGAACTCTACCTTCAAAATGTAGATTGTGCAGCTATTTTGTTTTGTGATCAATCCGAGGAAGATGATTTAAACCGCTATGAACTGATCCGCTCACATATTCGCACGCGCGCCGTGGAGAACACTTACGCGCTTGTCAGTGTGAATTCATGCGGTCGGTACCAGACGGCGCCAAGCA
>JBDKRF010000101.1:0-24948 GCA_039683525.1 Clostridiaceae bacterium | reverse complement strand
CAGAGACGGCGGACGGGGAGCATGTGCTGGCGGCGTATCACCAGAATGATCCGCTCGCGATTGAAACCATCGATACCATCGCGCACTACCTTGGCGTTTGCGCGTTTAACGTTTACCAGATGCTCAACATCAACCGCTTTGTCTTTGGCGGCGGGCTGACAAACTTTGGAGACGTTTTGTTTGACCGCGTTCGCGCGGAGTTTGACCGATACAACCACATTCCGCTGCCAGTGGAGTTTAAGCTTGCGGAGCTCGGCGGAGATATCGGCCTCATCGGCGCCGCGGAGTTCGTCCGCGAGGCATAAGAAAAGTATCACAACTCAGGAGAGAAGCAATACATGGAAGCATTAACGAATCAAAAAGAATACGGGAACCCCAAGGAGTACTTTGGTCCCCTCGGTGAGCGCACCGCGCGGATTCGCGCGCGCCTGCTCGATACCCAGCCCACGGTGGATACCCAGCGCGCGCTGCTGACCACGGAGAGCTACCGCGCGCACGAGCAGGATCAGGTCGTCCTGCGCCGCGCGTATATGCTGGATAACGTCCTTCGCAACATGAGCATCTATATCGATCCGGATGCGCTGCTCGTGGGCAATCAGGCGTCGAGCGACCGCAGCGCGCCGATCTTTCCCGAATACGCGATGGACTGGGTGATCAACGAACTCGACGCGTTTGACAAGCGCGACGGAGATCGGTTCACCATCACGGAGGAGAACAAGCAGATTCTGCGCGATATCTATCCTTACTGGAAAGGCCGCACCGTGCAGGATAAAGGCTACGCCGCGTTCCCAGAGCGGGCAAGATTGTTTTACGACCTAGGCATCATCAAGACCGAGGGCAATATCACCTCGGGTGATGCGCATATCGCGGTCGACTACGGCAGAATCCTACGCGAAGGGCTGAGCACCTACCGCGCGCGGACGCTGGAGCAGCAGAATCAGCTGGAGCTTTCCAACTTCGAAGACCTTAAGAAGAGCTACTTTTATCGCTCGATCTTGATCGTACTGGACGCGGTCGAGGCATTCTCGCTTCGCTATGCCGCGCTGACGGAAGAGCAGGCGAAGACTGCCGCGCCGGAACGCGCGAAAGAGCTGCTAGAGCTCGCGCGCATCTGCCGCAAGGTGCCAATGCAGCCCGCGGGAAGCTTTCATGAGGCGCTGCAGAGCGTGTGGCTCATGCACGTCGTGCTCCAGATTGAGAGCAACGGACATTCGCTCTCCTACGGGCGCATGGATCAGTACGTCTACCCATATTATGAGAAGAGCCGGGCGGAAGGCATGAGCGAGGAACAAGCGCTCGAATTGCTGGAAAACCTCTGGCTGCGCACATTTACCGTCAATAAGATTCGGTCCTGGTCGCACACGCGGTTTTCCGCGGGCAGCCCGCTTTACCAGAACGTCACCGTTGGTGGCCAGACCGTGGACGGCAAGGATGCAGTCAACAAACTAAGCTATCTCATCCTGCGCTCGGTCGCGCGCTGCCACCTGCCGCAGCCGAACCTCACGGTTCGATACCACAAGGGACTCAGCGACGAATTCATGCAGGAGTGCATTCAGGTAATCCGCTGCGGCTTCGGCATGCCCGCCTTCAACAGTGACGAGATCATCATTCCTTCGTTCCTCAACATCGGCGTGAAGAAAGAGGACGCGTATAACTACAGCGCCATCGGCTGCGTCGAGGTGGCGGTGCCCGGCAAGTGGGGCTACCGCTGCACGGGTATGAGCTTCCTGAATTTCCCCAAGACGCTGATGATCGCGCTCAACGACGGCATCGACATCGACAGCGGCAAGCGCGTCTTTGAAGGCACAGGCCACTTCCTCAGCATGGAGAAGTTTGACGACGTGATGAAGGCATGGGATATCTTCGTGCGTGAATTCTGCCGTCAGGCGGTGATCCTCGACTCTTGCGCCGACATGGTGCTGGAGCAGGAGGTGCCGGATATCCTCTGCTCCGCGCTCACGGAGGACTGCATCGCCCGCGGCAAACACCTCAAAGAGGGCGGAGCGGTCTATGACTTCATCAGCGACTTGCAGGTCGGTATCGCGAACCTTGGTGATTCGCTCGCCGCGATCAAAAAGACGGTTTATGAGGACAAGAGCGTGACCAGAGAAGAACTCTGGAATGCGCTGTTGACCGATTTTGCGGGCGAGCGCGGGGAAGAGATCCGAAAGCTCCTGCTTGCCGTGCCGAAATTCGGCAATGACGACGATTATGTGGACAGCCTCGTGGTGGAAGGCTACGACAGCTACATCGATGAGCTGAAGAAGTATAAGAATACGCGCTACGGGCGCGGGCCGATCGGCGGCTGCTACTATGCAGGCACGAGTTCCATCTCCGCCAACGTGCCGCAGGGTGCGGGCACCTGCGCCACTCCTGACGGGCGGCACAAGGGCGACCCTCTTGCGGAGGGCTGCTCGCCTACGCACGCGGCGGATGTCAACGGACCAACCAGCGTGTTTAAGAGCGTGAGCAAACTCCGCACGGATAAGATCACCGGCGGCGTACTGCTCAACCAGAAGGTTTCTCCGAGCATGCTTGAAAAGCCGCGTGACCGGCAGAAGCTGCTGCTGCTCCTGCGCACATTCTTCAACGCGCTCAAAGGATTTCATGTGCAGTACAACGTCGTCTCCCGCGAGACGATGCTGGACGCGCAGGTTCACCCGGAACAGCACAAGGATCTCATCGTTCGCGTGGCGGGCTACTCCGCATTTTTCAACGTGCTCTCGCGGCAAACGCAGGACGACATCATCGCGAGAACCGAGCAGGTGCTGTAAAGCCTATCGCCGCACTCGTACATCGGCTTGGAAAGTCTTTCGCTTACTGCTATAATAGGAGCACGGTAGAGTTTCATATGATCGTAACTCTACCGTAAAACGGAAGAACATGACAGGAGCTATGAAATGAACCAGCGCTGTTTAACCATACTCGAACTGCTCAACCGCGAGGAGACGCTGGATGTCAATGATCTTGCCCAGCGGCTGAACGTCTCTGCCGTCACGGTGCGAAAAGACCTTGCGATCCTCGAAAACAAGGGGCTGCTGCATCGACAGCATGGCTGCGCCATGCGCGTTTCTCCAAACGATGTCGGTTACCGTATGACGTTTGACTACGAGACTAAGCGGCGCATCGCAAGACGTGCCGCGGACATGGTGGCAAGCGGTGAAGCGGTGATGATCGAATCCGGCTCCACCTGCGCAATGCTCGCCGAAGAGCTCGTGCGTAAAAAGCGGGATGTCACAATCATCACGAATTCCGCGTTCATCGCGGGATATGTGCGCTCCATCCCCGGCGCGCGCGTGGTGCTGCTCGGCGGCACCTACGACCCCGACGCGCAGGTGATGAGTGGACCTCTCGTCGGCAAATGTGCGGAGGAGTTCTACGTCGATAAGTTCTTCATCGGAACCGACGGCTACGACCCCAAGCAGGGGTTTTCCAACGTGGATATGCTCCGCGCGGAGGCTGTTCGCGCCATGGCGGCGCGCGCGGACAAGCGCATCATCCTGACCGACGAGTCCAAGTTTAATAAGCGCGGTGTAGTGCAGCTCATGCCCGCGCGGCAGGTGACGCACGTCATCACCAATGCGGTGCCGGAGAATTGCCGCGCATCGCTGCAGGAGAACGGCGTGGAGATCATTCTCACGTAAATAGTACAACGGAGGGAATGCCTTCGTTCTTTTTTCGCGAAAAAATAAAATTCAACAGAATTTCGTTTTTTCACAGCCAAAAAGGAGAGATCACATTGGACTTCTTTTCTGATGGGTTTGAAGGCTTTTGCACGGCGGTGGACGCTTCCCAAACGCCGGTGCTGTTCTGCGAGCGGTTTGATGAGCGCAGCAACATCTGGAACTTTAAGGAGCACTGCCACGACTGCATCGAGCTGATCTACTTTCTCTACGGCAATGCGCGGGTGATCACGGGCGAAACAAGCGTGCAGGCTTCGTTTTATGACATGATCATCTATCCAAAGGGCATGCCACATACAGAGAGTCTGCAATTCGACCACCATCAGGAGATCATCTGCCTTTGGGTGGACATCCCCGGACTGGAACTCAAGGAGATCTTGCGCATTCAGGACAAAGACGCGCGATTCAAATGGCTCATGGAGGCCATCCACGAGGAGTACAAGAGCAAAACGCCTTCTCAATCGCTGATCGACCATTATGTGAAGAGCGTTGTGCTACTCATCGGTCGCTGCTACTTTGAAAAACAAACGCAAAACGACATGATCAGCCGCGTCATCCTCTACATGCACGATCACCTGACCGAGAGCATCAGCGTGCAGCAGCTGGCGGACATGGTGTATGTGAGCAAATCGTTTCTCAGCCGCGCGTTTAAGCAGAAGACGGGGCTTTCGTTGATGGAGTACCTCAATTCGCTTCGCATGGAGGCGGCAAAAGCGATGCTGGTTGCGAGCAACCTGAACACCGAGGAGATCGCGTACCAAACGGGATATCACTCAACGAAGTTTTTCTACCGTGCGTTTCGCGCCTATACGGGAATGTCTACGCGCGAGTATCGGAAAAAAGAGCTGGAAAACAAGTCATTAGGTTCACGATAGTATACGTTTCAGACACAGAAAACGGTTTTAGGACCGTTTTTTTTGTGGTAGCATTCTTATAGAAACAAGCAGATTCGTTCTATTCATTGAAATAACATTTACGTTCGAAACTAAAGCAAGATTCAAACACATAAAATTCAACATCGAAGATAAAATATCAAAATTATCAACTTGATACAACATAAGGGATTACAACATGAAAACCAAACTCGATCAGTTACCGATGAGTCATCGCGTACAAAAATTGAAGGAAGTCATGTTTGCCGAGGAGCGCTTTGCGTCTGTGGAGCAGGCGAAGATCGTCACCGAGGTGTATCGTGCGCATGGCGATTTGCCGCGCAATATTCTGCGCGCGCTGTCGCTCAAAGAAGCGCTGCTCAAGATCGAGATTAAGATCACCGAAGGCGAACTGATCGTTGGCAACCGCACCACCGGCGTGCGCGCGGGCGTCATCTTTCCGGAGTCTGGCTTAAGCTGGGTGGATCGCGAAATCGAAACCCTGCCGACGCGTCCGCAGGACCCGTTTCAGATTCGCGAGGGAGATGTTCATGCTTTTCATGAAGACATCTTTCCGTTCTGGAAAGGCAAGACACTGGAGGACATTCTCGACGACCGCATCGGCGGCGAGATGCGCGCCATCGGCAAGGTCGCAAAGATCAACCAAACCGACCACGCGCAGGGGCATATCTGCCCGAACACCGAGCGCTGGCTCAGGTTTGGACCTGCCGGGCTGATCGAAGAAGCCAAGGCAAAGCGTGCGGCACATCCCGAAAACGCAGGATTCTACGATGGTATCATCCTTTCGCTGGAAGGTGCGTGCCTGTTCATGCGCCGCTATGCAGCATTGGCGCGCGAGATGGCGCAGTCCTCCGCAAACAACGAAGAGCTATATGAGATCGCCCGCGTTTGCGATGTGCTGAGCGAGCGCGCGCCGCAGAGCTTCCGCGAGGCGCTGCAGGCTAGCTGGTTTTTATACGTCATCTTGCAGATGGAGAGCAACGCTTCCTCGTTTTCTCCAGGGCGTATGGATCAGTACCTGTATCGGTTTTATGAGAAAGACATCGCATCCGGTGCGCTCACGTACGAGACCGCGCTAGAACTCATCGAGTGCCTGTTCCTCAAGTTTAACCAGATCGTATACCTCAGAAGCAGCTCAAGCGCGAAGTATTTTGCGGGATTCCCGATCGGCTTCAACGTCGCCATCGGCGGACAGGACGAGGCGGGCAAGTCGACAGAAAACGAGCTGACCTATCTCTTCCTCCGCGCACAGGAGCACCTGCTCCTACCGCAGCCGAACCTCTCGGCGCGCGTGTTTGCGGGATCGAGCGAGCACTTCCTGACCCGCTGCTCCGAAGTCGTCGGCAAAGGCAGCGGCATGCCGCAGTTCTTCAACGACGAAGCGGTGATTCCCGCGCTCAAGGGCAAGGGCATTTCGGACGAAGACGCGAGGAATTACGCGATTGTCGGCTGCGTGGAGCTTACCACGATGGGCAACAACCTGGGTTGGAGCGACGCCGCGATGTTTAACCTCGTCAAGGCGCTGGAGCTCGCACTCAATGATGGCGTCTGCACCCTCACCGGGAAGCAAATGGGCGCGCACACGGGCACGCTAAAAGAGTTTGACACCTATGAAGACGTCATCGCGGCGCTCAACACGCAGGTCGACTTCTTCTTTGAGCGGATGATCCGCTGCTGCGAAGTGGTGGAAAAAGCGCACGCGGAGCTGTTGCCTTCGCCGTTTCTCACCAGCGTCATCGACGATTGTATGGCGGCGGGCGTAGACGTCACCGCGGGCGGCGCGCACTATAATCTCTCCGGCATTCAGGCGATCCAGTGCGCCAACATTGCGGATAGCTTAGCCGCGCTCAAGACGCTGGTCTACGATGAGAAGATCGTCGACCGCGCGGAACTCTACGAAGCGCTGGTCCATAATTTTGAAAACGCGGAGTTGCTGCGGCTGCGGATGCTGAACAAAGCACCGAAGTACGGCAACGACATCGACTGGGTGGACGCCATCGCCTTCGACTGGGCGCGCGACTTTGCCGGGCGGCTGAGCCACTCCACCAATGTGCGCGGCGGTCCGTATCAGATGGGGCTTTATACCGTCTCCGCGCATGTACCGATGGGGCAAAACGTCGGCGCGACGCCGGACGGCAGATTCGCAAAAGAGCCTCTTGCGGACGGCGGCATGTCTCCCGTTTACGGCAGGGACGCGAAGGGCCCGACGGCGGTGCTCAAGAGCGTATCCCGCGTCAAGAGCGAGTATGGCAGCAACGGCACACTCCTGAACATGAAGTTTTTGCCGAGCTTGTTTCATTCTGAGTTGGGTGTGGCAAAGTTCGTGCGGTTACTCCGGGCATTCATCGAGCTCAAGATTATCCACGTGCAGTTCAACGTCGTCAATCGCGAGGACTTGATTGCGGCGCAGAAGCAACCGGAGCTATATAAGAGTCTGACCATCCGCGTGGCGGGATACACGGCATACTTCACGGAGCTAGCGCCGGATCTGCAGCGCGAAATCATCGAGCGCACAGCGTTTTCAGACATATGATCACGGCAAATGTATTCGACATCAAGCGATTCTCCATTAACGACGGCGACGGCATCCGTACCACGATCTTCCTCAAAGGCTGCCCGCTAGCTTGCAAATGGTGCCAGAATCCGGAAGGACTGATCCCCGAAATTCAGCTTTGGTACGCAAAGAACATCTGCGTTGGCTGCAAAAGCTGTATCGCCGCCTGCGAGGCGGGCGCGCTACGCTGGGACGAGAGAGGCGTCGCGATCGACCACCACGCCTGCACCCGCTGCGGAGACTGCGTCACCGCCTGCCCGACCGGCGCAATCCGGTTTGACGCAAGGCAAATGAGCGTGGCGGAAGCGCTGGTCGAGATCGAGAAGGATCGTCCGTTTTACGGAACGGATGGCGGCGTGACCCTCTCCGGCGGAGAGTGCTTGATGAGCCCCGCGTTTTCCCTCGGTGTCCTGCGCGGCTGCCGGGAGCGCGGCATCAACGCCCAAATCGAGACAAGCCTCTTTGCCTCGACGGAAACGGTGGATGCGTTTGCGGAAGTGACCGATAAGATCATCGCCGATAGTAAGCTGATCGATCTCGCGCGGCACAAAGAGGCGACCGGCGCAGACAACACACTGATTCTAAGCAACATCAGGCGTCTTGCGGGCAAGGGAGCAAAACTTCTCATCCGCGTGCCGCTGATTCCGGGATTTACGGATGACGAGGAGAATATCCGCGGGATCGCTGCGTTTGTTGCCTCGCTGGGACAGAGCGTTCCCGTAGAACTGCTGAACTTCAACCCCATGTGTAGAGAAAAATATGAGTCTCTGCGCGAGACGTACCAGTTTGAACCAAATCAGCGTGAGATTCCGCAAAAGCGGGTAGACGCGCTGAAACAAATATTGACCGAATACGGTCTGACTGCGATTTAGGGATGGACACGACGGATGAGGGTTATGTTGCAAGAGTTTCTGGAAAAGGCCGCGCGCGGCGAAAACGTCTATGTTTCGGATGTACGGAGGGCGTTTTCCCAAGCGGAAAGCAGGATTACCTGCAATCTGTCTCTCGTCATCGGCGGCGATAAGCGCTGGGAAATCCGCGTCCCTGCGGTCAGTAAACCGGATGAACTGCAGTTTGTTCGCGAATACTTCTACGCAACGCTCTACAACATCCTCTCCACCTTCGGCGGAACGCGCATGACGCTCTCGATCTCATCGGGAGATGCATTCGCAAAAGACCTCTGCGATTCTCTTGACGACGTGTTTCAGGTAAACCTGCCCAAGAGCGCTCGCCGTGGTTACGGCAAGAGCCTCAACGTAACCGACCGCATCAACGCGGCGCAGGGCAAGCCGAAATTCTCATTTGTGATTACGCAGGAGCAGCTGCCAGTTCTGCCACAAGATGCTGATCAGCACTCCGACGCCGTCACCACCTGCCGGACAGCCGTAGAAAAGGCGGATTGCGCCACCATCTGCGGCATCGACATCGGAGGAACGGACATCAAGGTGGTTGGCATTCGGGGCGGCAAAATCGTCGCCGTGAAGGAATATGACTGGTTCCCCGCTGAGATGACGCGGATGGAGCAGGTGATCGGCCCAATTCTCCTCATGGCACGGGTGGTGCGCGCGGCGATGTCCCTGCCGGATACGGCTCAGGCAAATGCGCTTCGCGAGCAGATGCTGAGAAAAGGCGTTTCCGACGAGGCGATGCAGAGCGCGGTGGAGACCTGCCGCACGATCTATGGCGAGCCGCCGGTGCTCGACGGAATCGGCGTTTGCTTCCCGGACGTGGTGATCGACGACCAGATCGTCGGCGGCGAAACGTATAAAACGCGCGGTATCAGAAACGCATCCGCCGACTATGAATCCGAGTTTTTCAAACTTGCGTCGCTTCAGACGCTGCTGCTTACCCAGTGCAGACCCGGCGGGAAGGTGCATCTCTCCAACGATGGCTCGCTTGCAGCCTATACCGCTGCGGTGGAGTTGGCACACTCTGATCACGCAACCAGCGTCGCCACCGGTGTGTTTGCCCATACGCTTGGCACCGAGCTCGGCACGGGTTGGATCGACCAGACGGGCGAGATCCCGCAGATTCCGCTGGAAGTCTACAACTGCATCATCGACCTTGGCAATCAGCCCGCACGCGCTTATCACGAACTCGATGCGCGCAGCGTGAATAACTTCAACACCAGCCTGTCCGGCACGCTGCAAAAGTATTGCAGTCAGAGCGGCGCTTACCGCTTAGCACTTCGCATCTTTGAAGAGAAAGCCCCCGACCGCTATGCGGAACTCTTTGACAAAGGATTTCTGGAGCGTAGAGAAGGCGGTGTCTTCGTTTGCCAGACACCGAGCGATATGCGAAAGCCGCTCTTAGAGCACCTGATGCGGCTTGCCTCCGATGGCGACGCGGCAGCGGAGGAGATCTTCCGCGAGATCGGCGAATTCCTCGCGGTGACGTTTGAGGAAACCGAGTGGATGCTCGCTCCCAAGAGCCGCGCGCGGATTCTGTTTGGCAGGTTTGTCAAACACAAGCGCTGCTTTGACCTGATGCAGGCGGGAGCAGCCGCGAGAAATGATGTTCGCTTTGTGGCGGGTGACGGAACGCTGGCGTTCACGCCGGTGATGCTCGAACTCAAGAACGATCCCGTGCACACGGTAGCGCAGTTTGGTCAGGCGGTAGGCGCGGCCTACTTCGCAGCCTCGCAACTATAAAAAGAAACAACCAGCAATCGACGGAGGGATACATATATGAAGGAACAGAATTATCTGGATTGTCTCGTTGGCGTATTCGGTCATCCCGCGGCGGAGAATCCCGGCGTGGTCATTCAGGAGGCGGCCTTTCGCGCACTGGGGCTCAACCTCTGGCGCTTTCTGACCATCGACGTCGATCCGGACAAGCTGGAGGATGCGATCAGGGGCCTAAAGGCCTTCAAGATGCGCGGCATCAACTGCACCATTCCGCACAAGATCAACGTGATCCAGTATCTCGACGAGCTCTCCGAGAGCGCGCGTCTCATCGGAGCCGTGAACACCATCGTCAATAACGAAGGCAAGCTCTTTGGCGAAAACACGGACGGCAAGGGCTTTATGGAGTCGCTGCAGCAAAACGGCGTTGACCCCAAGGGCAAGAAGATCGTCATCCTCGGCGCAGGCGGCGCCGCGCGCGCAGTCAGCGTGGAGCTGTCTCTTGCAGGAGCGGGCAGCATCACCATCGTCAACCGTCCCGAGGACGCCGTGCTTGCAAAGAGTCTGATGGAGCTGCTCAACAAGATCATGAAGAACAACGCGTTCGTCACCTGGGACCATACCTACTCGGTACCGGCGGACACGGATATCCTCGTGAACGCGACGCCGATCGGCCTCTATCCCAATATCGACGAGATACCCAATATCGATCTCGACACCATCCTGCCTTCTATGTTCGTACAAGACGTCATTCCAAACCCCGCCATCACGCCATTTTTACGTGCGGCAGAGGCGCGGGGAGCAAGATGGAACTCCGGCACGGGCATGTTGATCAATCAGGCCGCGATCAACATCGAACTCTGGACAGGGTTAAAGCCGGACAAGTCGGTCATGTTCAAAGCATTGCAGGAAGCACTGAGCTAAGCGCGTGTGGAGAACCGCAAAGCGGTTGCGTTTTGCCCGGTGGGAAGTTGCGGTTTGGCGGCGCGCTTCCGAAGAAAACTAAGTCGCCAATACTACGCAGCTTGCGTCTAATTACGGAATAAGCAAACGGCGCGCACACGGAAAACCGTGCGTTGGTTGCTTAAATAAAAAGGAGGAATAAACAGAATGTCCAAAAAGATTCTCGTAGTGCTCCTTGCTCTCATGATGGTAGTCGGCGTGTTCGCCTGCGCACCCGTCACCGCTCCCGCAACGGAAGCCCCCGCGGCAACCGATGCTGCAGTCGCCGATGCGACCGAAGCCCCCGCCGCGGATACCGCCGCGAAGACCTACAAAGCCGCGTTCATCACGCAGGCGCTCTCCAACGAATCGCAGGCTTACTCCTGGAAACAGCTCCAGCAATATTGCGGTGAGTACGGCTTCACCATGGACGTCTTCGAAGGACAGAACGACGTTCAGAATGAGGCGAAGGCAGTAAGCACCTGCATCGCGCAGGGCTACGATGCCATCTTCATTAACCCGAGTGACATCAACGCGATCGTGCCGTCCCTGATGGAAGCCAAAGAGGCTGGCATTGTCGTTGGTATGTTCTCCTCGGATCTCCCCGCGGAATCGCAGCAGTATCGTGATTTCTTCTGCGGCGTTGACGACACCATGGCAGGCCAGACCGCAGGCCAGGCGTTTGTCGATCATTTCCCGGATGGCGCGACCATCGTTGAAGTCGGCGGCCAGGCTGGCCACGACGCGCAGATCAAGCGCGCGGACGGTTTCCGTCAGGCCATCAATGGCAGCAAGATCACCCTGCTTGACTCCCAGAACTGCTCCGGTTGGGTCACCGCTGACGCTATGGCGATCATGGAAGACTTCATCGTGAAGTACGGCGATCAGATTCAGGGCGTGTTCTGCCATTGGGATAACGGTGCAACTGGCATCATCGAAGCCCTCAAGAATGCTGGCATGAACGACGTTTATGTCATCGCAGTCGACGGCTGCCGCGCGGGCTATGACCAGGTCAAAGCCGGCACGCAGAGCGTCTCCATCGGACAGAGCTTCACCAACATGGCGATCAAGAGCCTCGAGTGCGCAAAGGCCAAACTGGAAGGCAAAGCCTTCGAAGCCGTCAACTTCATTCCGCTTGACGTCGTCACCAAGGATAACGTGGAAACCCTCCCGTATCCGGAATGGTAAATTCGAGCCAACACTGATCTTTGGTAGGCTTGCCCGGCTCTGTCACAGGGGCCGGGCAGCCTACACTGTTGCTTGCAGAACAAGACTACGCCTGCGGTGCGCTCTTTCAGTGGAAGAGAGAGGGGCGATCAATCCGCGTGCGGCGTCGATATTGAAAGGGGAAAAATCGGGTGGAAATGAAGGATTCGGGAATCATCCTTTCCATTATAGACGTGAGCAAATCGTTCCCCGGCGTAAAGGCGCTGGACAATGTCTCGATCGAGGTTGCCCGCGGGATCGTACATGGAATCGTAGGAGAGAACGGCGCGGGAAAGTCTACGCTGATGAAGATTCTCTCCGGCGTTTATACGAAGGACACCGGAACGGTCGTATTTGACGGGGAGACGATTGAACACACAACTCCGATCGAGTCCCTGAACCGGGGACTCAGTATTATCTACCAGGAATTCAACCTCGTCAACACGATGAGCGTTGGCGAGAACATCTTTCTCGGTCGTTTTTCGGAGATGCACGGCATGCGCGGTACGCACGCCGAGGCGAGAAAGCTGCTGGATAGTATCGGATGCACAATCGACACGCGCACAATGGTGGGCGATCTCTCCGCTGCGGAAAAGCAGATGGTGGAGATCACCAAGGCGCTGTCGTTTCAAAGCAAGCTGATCATCATGGACGAGCCGAGTAGCTCTCTGACCAGCGACGAGCTCAAGCAGCTCTTCACGATCATTGGAGATTTGAGAGCGCGCGGCGTCTCCATCATCTACATCAGCCATAAGCTGGATGAAATTGTCGAGCTTTGCGATATCGTAACCGTCATGCGAGACGGGCACGTGATCGATACAAAGCCGGTTGGCGAACTGACCCGTGCGGATATGATCACCAAGATGGTCGGTCGCTCGATTGAACACGAGTACCCCGAGCGCCCGCGTTGCGCCAAAGAGACGCTGATGGAAGTGCGCTCGATCAATACGCATAAGCTTCATGATATCTCGTTTGAACTCAAAAAAGGCGAAATCCTCGGCTTTGTCGGCCTCGTGGGAGCTGGGCGCACAGAGATTGTGCGCGCCATCTGCGGCGCAGACAAGGTGAAAGGCCATCAGGTTCTGATCGACGGCAAGCCGGTCAAGATCAAAAAGCCCGCAGACGCGAAGAAACTCGGCATAGGACTCGTGCCGGAAGATCGAAAGTTACAAGGACTTGTGCTGCGCTTCTCCGTGCAGAGCAACATCGTTATGGCGAGCCTCGACAACCTCACGAAGTTCGGCTTTGTCGACTCCTCGAAGGAGAAGGGCATCGCGGAGCGCCAGATCAACCACCTCGGCATCAAAACGCCGACCGCGCAGACGACGGTCGTCAGCCTCTCCGGCGGCAACCAGCAGAAGTGTGTTGTGGGCCGCTGGCTTGAGATCAACCCGCAGATTCTGATCATGGACGAACCCCCGCGCGGCATCGACGTCGGCGCCAAGTATGAGATCTACGTGCTGATGAAGCAGGTAGTGGAAAACGGCGGATCGATCATCATGATCTCCTCCGAGTTGCCGGAAGTGCTGAATATGAGTAACCGCGTCTTGACCATCTGCGAGGGCCGCATCACGGGTGAATTCAACCCGGAGACGGTGTCCGCGCAGACGATCATGGACAGCGCGATCGGTTGACGGGAGGATACAGTATGACAAAACGGTTTAGTCTCAAGAATTTTCTACTGAATTATCTGGTGCTCGTCGCCATCGTGATCCTGGTGATCATCACGATCATCGTGGAGCCGAAGTTCCTCTCCGGCGAGAACCTGACCAACATCATGCGCCAGTTCGGGCCCTTAAGCTTCGTCTCGCTGGGCATGACGTTCGTCATCATCGGCGGATTCATCGACCTTTCGGTTGCGGGCATCATCTCGCTGGTTGCGGTGGTTACGGTGTCCCTCATCGACCCGCTGGGACAGGTTCCCGCGCTGATTCTCGGCATCGGCCTTGGCGCGTTCCTCGGCTTTCTCAACAGCATGGTGCTCATCAGCGCAGGCGCGCTGACGCAAGCGGAAGCGCTGTTCATCACCTACGGCATGAGCGCGGTTTACAGCGCGATTGCGCTGATCTATACGGGTGGCTCGACCCAGCACATGAGCTGGCTGCAAACGTCGCAGTCCGTGTTTACCGCAATCGGCTCCGGTACAGTCGGTATCGTCTCCGTTTCGTTTCTGATCTTCCTTGTTTCGCTGGGTGCGCTATGGGTTTTCCACAACAAGACCTACAACGGAAGAGCCATCAGTTATACGGGTGGAAACAAGGTTGCGGCGGAGCTCTCCGGCATCCCGATCAAGCGCAGCGTGGTTTTGATCTATACGATTTGCGGGCTCATGTCCGCCATCGGCGCTATGGTGCTGTTTTCGCGGATCACGACCGCGGCGCCGATCATCGGCAAAAACTACGAAACCAACGCGATTCTCTCCGTCGTCGTCGGTGGTACCACACTCAAGGGCGGCAAGGGCAGCGTGCTGCGCACCGTGCTGGGCGTGTTGCTCATCACGCTGATGTCAAACTGCATGAACCTGCTGGGCGTTTCGTCCTATCTACAGGTCGTGCTCAAGGGCGCTATTCTGGTGGTCGCCATCTGGCTCGACAACCGGAAAGAGCAATAAGGGGGTAACGGTATGCAAACAACTTTCGCGGCATTCGGGAAACGCTCGTTGCGTGCTCTTACCAAGCAGAAGGCGATCATTGCGATTCTCATCATGCTGATCCTGATGCTGTTCTTCAAGACAAAATTCTACACAAGCTACAACCTGCTCAACGTCCTCAAGGACGCGGCGGTCAACGAGATCATCGCCTTTGGCGTGACGCTCACGGTCATTGCGGCGGGCTGCGACCTCTCCGTCGGCGGCGTAATGTGCCTAAGCGGCATCGTTTCGATACAGCTGATCAACAGCGGCATGAATATGTGGCTCGCGATGCTGATCGCGGTGCTCTGCGGAGCCGCGGTCGGGTTTGTCAACGGCTTCCTCGTCGTGCAGCAAAAAACGGAGGCATTCATCATTACGCTCGGCACGGGCATGCTCATCAAGGGGATCAACCAACAGCTTACGGACGCGCACCCGGTTTCCTGCACGAACATGGAGTTCATGAAGATCGCAAACGGCAAGATCGGTGGTGTGATTCCGAACCTTGCGCTGTACATGATCGTAATCGGGCTCCTGGTCTACGCGCTCCTTCGCTTCACGAGCTACGGCAGAAACCTTTATGCGCTCGGCGGCGACTATGACGTTGCAAAATACTCCGGTATAAACGTCATCTCAACCAAGTGGACGGCGTTCATCCTCAGCGGAACGCTGGCTGCGCTTGCGGGCGTGCTGCTCTCCAGCAAGCTCAACACGGGCTCCAGCATCTATGGCGACGATACCGCGCTGATGGTCAACTGCGGCGTCGTAGTCGGCGGAACGAGCTTTGCCGGCGGCGTTGGCGGCATTCTGCAGAGCTTTATCGGACTCATGGTGCTGCAACTATTGACCAACTGCATGAATATGCTCGGCATTGCGCCGTATCTACAGCAGGTCTGTCAGGGCGTTGTGATCGTCGCAATTATCTGGCTCGACTGCTTCGGCAGAAAGCGCAAACGCGAGGATGTGTAACGATCGTCCTTCATGATGTTATCCTCATCCGATTCTCTCCGCAGCAGCGCCGCCGGGTTTGCCCGGCGGCATTGCTGTATCTGAAAAAATCGGCTTCAGCCATCGAAACGAGCGATACTAAGGCGTGACGACTGTGGTATACTCAGAAAGAAATCGCGAAAATCGTACGGAGGGCTTGGTATGATCTATTATTTCTCCGGCACCGGAAACTCGAAATGGATTGCACAGGAGCTGGCGCGGCGTACGGGAGACGAGGTGCAGAGCATCGCGGCGCTCGTAAAAGACGGCCCAACGGCGATCAGCGCAGCTGAGGGCTCCAGCATCGGCGTCGTTTTTCCCATCTATGCATGGGGTGCGCCCGTGATCGTAGAGCAATTCTGCAAGAGCATCACGCTTGCGCCTGGCGCGTATCCCTTCGTCGTCTGCACCTGTGGAGACGAAGCAGGGAAAGCGATTCGTCGGCTGAAATCTATGTTTGACTATCAGGCTGCCTGGTCAGTCAAGATGCCGAATAACTATATCGCAGGATTTGACGTAGACAGCCCGGAATTGGAGCACAAGAAGGTCAGCGAGGCACGCGATCGGGTTCAAAGCATCGCAGAAGCGGTGCTGGCGCGATCCTGTGCTTACGACGTGAACGAAGGCCCAAGTGCGGGCGTGAAAACCGCGTTCGTGCGACCGATGTTCAACAAATTTGCGCGTGCCACCAGCCGCTTTTCGGCAGATGATACATGCAACACCTGCGGTCTCTGCGCGCGCATCTGCCCGATAGGCGCGATTCAGATCAAGGACGACAAGCCGACATGGGTCAAGAAGGACTGCACGCAGTGCTTGGGTTGCATCAATCGCTGCCCGCAGCGTGCGATTCAGATGGGCGAGGGCACCAAAACGCGCGGGCGCTACTATTTTCACGAGGAAACCACGCTGTAACGGGCGGGCAAAATCACAAAGCACTTGTTACAACGTAATAAAGCCGAAACGACGACTAAAACCGGAACGAACCGTTACTGTGCAAGATTATGCAGATTTGCGTCGCGTTCCACATAAAAATTGCCTGTAAACAGTCGATTACCAATGAAAATGCACCAGAAACAGTCCCGGAAGATGTCCGGGAAAAACCGTAGGGCGGAAAAAATACAAACAAAGTCAATATTTCGTTACATGATCATTTCAAACTGTGCTGTTCTCCTTGCGCATGCACATCACAAGGGATATAATGAACCAAGATAGCATTAAATTGCTGCCGCAGCAGGACGAAACTACACGCTCGATGGGACGGGGGAATAGAATGGACGGACGATACGGCACCGCGAACGACTGGCAGTCTCTGATTTCGAAGCTCAACGGTGTTTTTGCCTCGCATGTTGTGTTTTCTGAGCTACAGGAACCCATTGAAATCCATGTGTTAGCAGGCAATCGCCGCAATGTGAAGTCGATTGTGCGGGATGTGCAGTCCGCGATCTCCGCGCGTTACGGTGTCGATGTGGATTATCACATCATCAGCGTCGCGCAGGTCTCCTCCAACCTCATCACGGGCATGGGATTTCGCCTCATCTATTCTGGAATCAGCATGCGCTCCTCCGGCAAGGAGGTAGAGGTTTCCGTTGTACTTGCGCGGGATGAAGAGCGCTTTACGGGAACCGCCATCGGCAGCTCGATTCCGTTTTCGCGGATGCGCTGCATCGCGCAGGCAACGCTGGATGCGGTGAAAGCCTGTACCAACGGCACCTCGTTTTTTGAACTGGCCAGCGTGGAGGTCATTCAGTCCAACGCGCGCGCGATAGTGGTTTCGCAGGTGTTTTGCCTGCCGGAGAATACGCCGCTGATCGGCTGCGTCTATGCAGAGCCGGATCAGGATGCGGCGGTAGCCCAGAGCGTACTGGACGCGATCAACCGGAAACTTGAGATCTACACGCAGGAAGTTTAAACCATAATCAGACAACCACACTTCGGTGATTGCATAGCAAACATTCATAGCAGACGAAATCATTTCCATTCATGTGTTATTTGATAAATTAACAGATCCGGCAATAGCGTAGCGGATATAGCCTGTTCGACTAGCGGAGAACAGAGACTTGCAAAAGGAGGCTATATCCACATGAAGAAGATCCTCATGGCGCTCGCATCTCTGGCTGCTCTGGTTTTGGCAAGCGGCGCGTTTTTCTATGTCAGATAAGACAAGATAAAACTCTGAGACAGTGTTTTGGAAATTCTGCCGGATCTGTTAATGTTTTTCGCCAATCGGCGGGGGTTTACAAGAAGTGCGAAACAAGGTAGACGAACAAAAAATCTATATGGCGTTGGTGAGCCTATGCGGCATTGCGGTGTTTGGAATCAGCGCATACCATGTCACAGGGATCATTTCAGAAGCTGCCTCCAAATGGGATATCATCGTTTATAGCCTGGTGATGTTGGTCATTTTAACGATGTGCCACATGCTGCCAATCTATATTACGTCGGATAAAACGATGGAGATCAGCTTTGTTCCCGTCGTTGCATGTCTTGTGACGCGGGGAATCGATCTCACCATCGTGCTTTATATGATTTCCTCGTTTCTGGTCTTTCTGTCCGATCCGCAGACCAAGAAGTATCATTCTCCGTGGACTAAGGCACCACAGAAAGAGCTGTTTAACGTATCCAACGTGCTGATTGCGATTTGGATCGGAGGACTAGTTTTCAACTTTATTGTTCCCGACGCGGGCAGCGCGGTCTTTACCTGGCGGGTTGTTTTCGGCGCTGTTGTGTTCTCCTTTATCGCGATCTTTGGGAACCTTGTCTTCTTCATTCTCTATTTCAAACTCAGCGATCAGGGACGCTTTTTTGCGCTCCTGCGTGATAACATCGGCGGTATTTTGCCGAACATTCTGGCGACCATCCCGCTGGGCCTGGTTATCGGCTATATCCTCACGCAATACAACGCGTATCTCTGGCTGGTGCTATTTATGGCTCCGCTGATGCTCGCGCGCTATTCCTTTAAGGTGTATCTTGACAGTCACACGATACTTTTACGCACGATTGCTTCGCTAGTAGAAGCGATAGAAGCGAAAGACCCATACACGCACGGACATTCCCAGCGAGTTGCCTACCTCAGCAGCGAAATCTGCAAGGCGATGAATTGTACGCGTTCGTTTACCGATCAGGTCATGATGGCGGCACTGCTGCACGACACGGGAAAGATCGGCGTGGAGGACGCGGTGCTTCGAAAACCGGGCCCGTTAACAGCGGAGGAGTACGACATCATCAAGCAGCATCCCGTCGTCGGCCGGCGCATCATCGAGAGCATCAACCTCTCGGCGGTGGTCAACGACGCGGTGCTCTATCATCACCGCAGATTTGACGGAACGGGATATCCGCCCGAAGGGCCGGTTTCGGGAGAGCTGCCGCTTTCCGCTGCGATTCTCGCCGTTGCGGACACATACGATGCAATCATCAGCGATCGACCCTATCGCGCGGGGCTGACTAAGGAGCGCGCCAGAGAGATACTGGAGGAAGCAGCAGGAACCCAGCTGGATCCGAAGGTGGTAAAGGCGTTTCTCGCGATTGAGCCACGCCTGCGCCCGGAGGAAGCGGAGAAACTGCTGTTGTATACGATATGATACTGCTTGGCTTCGCGGTGCTTGGGTTGATCGCCGGCCTGTTGACGCGCGGGTCACTGCGCGCATTGTCCCGCTATCCGCTTAAAGGGCTTTGGTTGCCAATCGCAGCCTATGCGCTGAAGGCATGCGCTGCGTTTCTGCTCACGCCGCAGCAGGGTGCCGTAATCGTGGCATTGCTGCAATATGCGCTTTTGATTCTGTTTTTGCTACTCAATCTTCGGCGGCCTGTTTGGCCGCTGTTTGCGTTTGCGGGGACATTGCTCAACTTCCTCGTGATCGTGCTCAACGGCGGATGTATGCCGGTGTCGCCTTCGTTGCTCGGTGAGGCTGGCGCGCGGCTGACGCAGCTCGCGCAAGGGCGCGTGTATGCGTATATCCTGATGGATGCAACGACTCGCCTGCCGCTACTGGGCGACATCATCCGCGTAGGCGCTGCCGCTCGTCCGCTGGGATTTGCGAGCATCGGCGATCTCTTGCTTGGCATAGGGGTTGCGATACTCTGCTGGCAGATGACACGCAAGGCAAAATCGTTGGGAGAACATAAGACGGAAGACCGGAAAGACGCCGAAAACGCATTCAATTCTTGTTCATAAATTCGTAATATTGATGGATTGCAGGAATTCACATCTACCTTACGTGGTAGACCTACGGTTGCGTTGCGGGCAGCTCAGTGCGGTTTAGCGCAGAAAAACCGTATGAAACACCCAAACGAGTCGATTTCTGCGTGCGGGATGCTGAAAACCGTAAGAATGCATGACAAACCATACCACACAGGGTAATTGCGAGAGAATACATTGGTGAAAGAAGAAAACAATGGGTGGGCGGGTATAGTTGCGCGTGTTTCATCAATTGAGTTAGAAGAACACGGTTTATTTCATATGATTTGATAGCAATCGTTGTTTTTTCTTGCTTGTTCGGGAATAATTTAGTACATTTAGCTTGTAATTACGTTTTAATTGTGTAAAATGAAGGCGGGCTTACGGTGCCTGTGCGGCAGATGATAACGTGCTGCGCGCAAAAGGGGTTCAATCGACGATAGGTGAATGATGGTGTCTGCTAACAAGACGAAATCGGCGGCTGAATGTAAAAGACAGTCGCGCATTAAATTTGAGGCGAGCAAACTCAGCGCTGCGCAGAGGAACATCCATATCTATGCGCAGATAGCCAGCATCAGCAACTTTATCTTTTTAATCTGCGATATGATGTTTATTGAAGGGCAAAAGGAGCGCTTGATTCTTGCCGTCATGCGCTATTGTTATTCGATTCTGCTGATTCTAATGATTCGAAACACGCAGCGCACGAAAACATTTGCGAGCTTCTCAGTGATCGTGACGACGCTGGAAGCGATCGCGATCCTACTCTACTTATATGTACTACTGCTTTATCAAACGCCTGACTTCATGATTCAGACCATGGGGATGATCATGATGGTTCTGGTAATCTATATCGTGCCAAATCGCGGTAGAAACGCGTTGATTCTTTCCATCGCAGCTACGATTTCGTTCTTTGCCGTGTATTACTTTCTAATTGAAAAGCTTCCGCTCAAGTCACTGATGGTTTCGGTGGTGTACCTGTCGCTCACTATCCTTATTTGCGCGGTTAAGACAATTGGGGGAGAGCGGTATGCTCAGCGTGAGTTTTTAGCCAAGACAACCTTGCAGGAGACGAGCGCAAAGGACTACCTGACCAGCGCCGCGACCCGCGCCCGGCTGGAGGAGGAAGCGCATCGCTGGATGAACTTCTGCCGCAGGCAGAGCCTTCCGCTTTGCCTGGTGTTTGTGGATGTTGATAATCTCAAAAGCATCAACGATCAGCACGGCCACGCGATGGGCGATATGGCGCTCAAGCAGATCGCCTCGGTCATGCAAGCACAGCTGCGCAACTCGGACACCATCGCCCGCTGGGGCGGAGACGAGTTTGTGCTGCTGCTGCCAAACGTGACGCTGCAAAACGCGGTGCTGCTGCTGGACCGCGTCAAGAGCGCGATTGCAAAACTGACGCTGGAAGGGGGAGTTTGCATTTCCTGCAGCTTTGGTGTGGTGCAGATGCGGCCGGAGAGTACCTATCAGGAGATGCTGGCGCAGGCGGACGAGATGATGTACCGCTCCAAGAGAAACGGCAAGGGCAGAATCTCATACCAACAGGATACTTCTTGCAACAGCGTGCAATAGGGGCACGCTCGCGAGAACCACAAGATAAACAATAGCGATTCGTCGCAATGCAATATTATTAAGAACAAATGATTCATAGGGGCAGAGCCCCTTTTGTTTTGCCTGAAAATGGCGATTCATCAAAGGATGCAAACGCATCACGACTTGATAAAAAGTTGAACTGAGCTTGAGAATTACTTGAAAATCAACTGATAGTATGCGCTTATCGGAATAAAAAGTGCCGGATTAGGCGCATTTTTCCGAGTTGACCGACAAAACGACGTTTTTCATTAAAAAGACGTAAAGTTGTCGGCAAAACGTCGGTTTTTCGTAATAGCCGCGTAACAATAGGCGACTATGATAAGAGTATAAGATTGAAATCACGAATTGACGAATCGGTTCATTTGTTGAGACAGCAGGAAAGCGAGGCAATGATCTCATGAAACGAGTTTATATTATCACCGGCGTAGGCGGACATCTAGGCAATACGGTTGCGCGGGAGCTGCTCGCCGCGGGCGAAACCGTACGCGGCTTTGCGCTGCCAAACGAGGACGTGACCATGCTGTATGGGGACGCCGTGTCCATTGTACGCGGAGATGTGCGCGACAAACCATCCCTTGAGCCGCTGTTTTACGGGCTCAAGCCGGAGGATGAGGTCTACTTCATCCACTGCGCGGGGATTGTCTCCGTCGCGACCAAATATGACCAGCGCGTGGTGGACGTCAACGTCCGCGGCACGGAAAACGTCGTGAGTCTCTGCAAAGAGCACAACGTGAAGAAACTGGTCTACATCAGCTCGGTTCACGCGCTGCCGGAGCTTCCGCACGGGAACATCATCCATGAGGTGGAGGGATTCCAGCCGGAGTCCGTGATCGGCCTCTATGCTAAGACGAAAGCCGCGGCGACGCAGATTGTGCTGGATGCGGCGAGAAGCGGACTGGACGCGACCATCATCCATCCTTCCGGCATCATCGGCCCGAACGACTACGGCCACGGCCACCTGACGCAGATGGTGATCAACTATCTCAACGGAACGCTGACGGCCTGTGTCGAGGGCGGCTACGACTTTGTCGATGTTCGCGATGTGGCGGATGGCGTCATTGCCGCGTCGAAAAAGGGCAAAAAGGGCGAGTGCTACATCCTCTCCAACCGCTATATCCCTGTTCGGGAGCTGCTCAATACGCTCTCCCGCGTGACCGGTGGGAAGAGCATCAAAACTGTTTTGCCGCTGTGGTTTGCGAAGATGACCGCGCCGCTTGCAGAACTATACTATAAGATTCGCCACGAATCCCCGCTCTTTACGCGTTATACGCTCTATACGCTGACGAGCAACGCGCGCTTCACCTATGAGAAAGCGCGGCGCGATCTCGGTTATAAGCCGCGCGACATCAGCGTGACCATCAAGGACACGGTTTCGTTCCTGACCAAAGAGCGCAAAAATCTCTTCCGCAAACGTAAGATCAGCAAACCCATTCCTGTGATGGGCTAACGTAAAAAACAAACAAACCCCGATTCGGACATGTTTCCGGATCGGGGTTTTTACGTCGTTGAATTAGGTTGGCAGAAGAGTCACAATAGATGTTTTATTGGTGCATATAGACGATATAGGGATGATCGGCGTGGTAGCCGAGTTTCTCCGCGAGCATGACACTGCGCAGGTCAAACGCATCCCAGCTGGGATACAGCCCGCGATCAAGCGCTTCAAGGATCAATCGCGCACCGCAAGCAAGCGCAAGCCCGCGCCTGCGATATTCCGGTGCGGTGTCGATCTCAATCTCAAGCCCGCCCGTATAGATGCTGTAACTGCTCGCGCCTGACACCAGAACGCCGTTGTGGAGCGCGGCGACGCCAAGTCCCCGTTTGAGGAAATCTTCCGTGCCGGAGAAACAGTCGCAGAAATCGCACGACCAATCCGCCAGAACCGTTTGCGCACAGATCCCCTCATCAAACAGACGCAGCTCAAACTCTTTTGGCAGGGCATCGACGTATGCTTGCAGCGTCTCGCGCGAGAAAGCATCCGGCTCCTTCTTGATGGCGTAGCGAAGCCGTTGCCGCACTCGCGCACCGAACGCCTGCTCGATGGCGTCATGCCAGCCTTCGTGTTGGGGAACGATTTCGTGACCTGCGGCTTTCGCGGCAAACGATGCGCTCGGCTGCCCGGCAAGGAAGCAGAAACCGCCAAGCACAATTTGCGCCGCAGTTGGCGCGTCCTCCTGATCGGCTATGGCATAGCCCATATGCCCCTGAAGAACCGACCAGATCAGTGTTTCATTCCAGCCAGAGAACAGCGGGCGGATTTTTTCGAGTGAATCCATGCAACTATCCTTTATCGAATCAACGGTAATCCGGAGAGAGTCATCATTTCATGCCGCGGATGATGCGGTTTGCCTCGGCGTAGATGCGCGCGGGATCTTCGCCAATGAAGAACTCTCCGCGCTCATACAGTACCTTGCCCGCGATCATGACCAGGGAAACGTTTTGCTTGCTTCCGCTGTAGACGATGTTCTTTTCGATGTTGTTGAGCGGCTGCATATTCGGCTGATTCAGATCGATCATGATCAGATCCGCCTGTTTGCCGACGGCGAGACAATCGCAATCGTCAAAGCCGCAGGCATACGCGCCGTTTTTACACGCCATGTTGAGTACGTCCATCGCATCGACCGCTTCGGCTCCGTGCGCGAGCTTTTGTAGACCGGTCGAGAGGAACATCTCACGGAAGAAATCGAGGCAATTGTTGCTCGCGGGGCCGTCCGTGCCGATCGCGACCGGGATACCGCGCTTGAGGTATTCATACACGGGAGCCACGCCGCTGGCGAGCTTCGTATTGGAGCCGGGGCAAGTGACGACCATCATGCCGCGCGCTTGTATAATCTCCATCTCGTGTTCCGAGACGTGGACGCAGTGGTAGCCGCCACCGCCATAATTGAACAGACCCAGCGAATCGAGATACTCGATGGTGCGCATGCCGCTATGGGCGACGCAGCTCTCAACCTCGGTCTTCGTTTCATTCAGGTGTGTGTAAAACGGCTGCTTGAGTTGCTGCACCAGGTCGGAAAGATCCCGCAGAAGCGGCTCGCTCGTGGTGTATTCCGCGTGAAAGCCAAGCCGGTATGAGATCAACGGATGAAAATGCGAAAACTTCGCGTATTCGTCCGCGGTTTCCTGCGCCGTTCCGCCGTAGTCGTTAGCGCAGCCGACCAGAGCCGTGCGAAAGCCGGTGTCGATGGCGGCCTGCGCGATGCTGTCCCGCGCGAAATACATGTCAAACATCATGGTGATGCCGCTGGTCAGATACTCCATGATGGCGAGCTTGGTAAGCACATAGACATCGTCCGGCGTGAGTTGCGCCTCTTTGGGAAACACCTGCTCTGTGAGCCAGCGCTGCAACGGCAGATCGTCCGCAAGGGAACGCAGAAATGTCATGCCGCTGTGCGTGTGCGCGTTTTTAAAGCCCGGCATCAACAGGTTGCCGTGGCAGTCGATTTCACGATCGATTTTACCGGCAAAGGTGCAGTCTTTTCCCAGCGCAACGATGCGGCCGTCGGAAACGATCAGCTCGCCTTGTGTCAAAGGCGTTGTGCCATCCAATGATAGAATTCTGGCATTGATAAATTTCGTAATCATGGAATCATTTTAGCATAGCTAAATTTAAGAATCTACTCACATCATCCAGATCCGGTCAGTTTATAAGTGATCTTTCAG
>JBDKRF010000100.1:0-18438 GCA_039683525.1 Clostridiaceae bacterium | reverse complement strand
AACAAAGCAATAACGATTAAAAAGCCTCTCTGCTGCAATATACGTGACATCAAATACTACTTCACTTGAATCAATATTTGTTTGATCTCGAACAGAAATGGAGTCGAATTCTACAAGAAGCGGCTTGCAGATTTGCAACTCGTCTTTATAATCTGATAAAAGTTTTTCGAGTTTCTTGTCTCCATTGTTCTGGATCTCGCCGTTTCTCATGATAAGCGTGGTATCGGAACTAAGCTGATCAAGCGCACTAGCAATCTTGCTCATCTCCGGCTGAAATGCAGCAAATTTCTGATGAACACTACGATAGATACGATCTCCAAACGCATATCTGTTTCCAAGCATCGAAAAACTTGCGCTTTTGTTGTCGATTCGATTAAAAAATAACGTTGGCAATTGCGAAGGATCGTATGCTCCGATATGATCCTGTGTAAGTTGATAGGTCAATGCTTTCTTTGCAAACTTGCAGTTGCCAGCAACCAATGTATCCTTATCGAGAGAATATCCTTCTTCTTGATAATGTTGAACAAGCTTCGCTTCGGGTGTGAATACGCTCCAGATAACGGTGAAATCAATCATAATATTCTGTTGCCGAATTTCTCCGTACGCGAGACCTTCCGCGTTTACGATGAAGCGCGTATCGTATTCAGGGCAATACCAAACGGTATTCGGCTGGTCAATAGGTCGTTGGCCAATATACGGGTCGCGTTCACTGGTAAATACATACAAAAGCAACAGCATCACAAGAATGATCAAAAGAATAATAGCTGCTCTGAATCTACGCCAGAAACGCATGATAATCCCTTTCGTTGAAATGTTTGTTCCGTATTTCTTTCAGTGTTCTGATTTCACTCGCCTTCCGTAAACCAAAACTCGTGCATTTTCTTCAAAAACGGTTTCGTAATCGGTAGACTTGCACTCTCCGGCAGGACGGAATCTATCCCGCAATAGGGACACATCGCCGTGTGATCCGTTTCATCTTCCCAAACAATCTCCTTGGGGTCAAAAATTCGCATGCAATAAAAACACCCGCAGACTTGGGCGCTCATCAATTTTTCTCGATTGCTTTCGCACAACTGATGTGTATAGACGAGATCGATCTCTTTCATGTTTCCTCGAAATGTGTCGGTTTGATTGGCTTTACTGCTGAGACGTGGTTCTCTTCTTCACGTCGCGCTGCGAAAGCCACCGTGCCCGACGGTGCAGCCGCAGCATGGTGCGCGGGCTGAGCGTGATCTCACTGAGCTCTTCTCCACGGATGAGCACATACAGCTCGCAGCCGACCTTGACGAGAATCTTGTCAAACAACGGCGCATCCGATTGCGCATCCACCACCGCCTGCACGCGCAGGAGATCGTTGCGCTCCAACCCCGTCGTTTCGCTGAAGATATAGAGCCAGTTTTCGCGGCAGAGGGTGTATACCTTAAGTGCCTTCGTCTTATCATCAATGCGCTCAATGATACGGCCGATATGCATCTCCTTGACGTCATGCGGCAGCTCAAAGATGCGCTCTCCCTCATCCTCCTCAGGACCGTTTGCGATCGTCTCTTCGCAGTCGCAGTCCGCAAGAATGGTCTGCTCCACGGCCTCGCCGGGCATCTCGTCGCCAAAGTGACGGTTCATATCCGCCTCCTGCTGCGCCCATTCTTCGATGGCGGCACGGGTGACCTCCATGCCGAGTTCACCGCGCTTGCTGATGAAGTCCGGCCGTTCGCTCTTGTGCAGGAACGTTGGCCAAAGCCGCATGGCGCGGTCGGCGTGGAGCTTGGCGTAATATTCGACGTATAATTTAGAGGGGTCCACTGCTTTTCTCCTGTTTGAAATTACCAGTATTATACACGAAAACTATATCACGTTAAAGATATGCTTGTTGTGTGGTCGTGTATGTACCGTTTTATGAAGATTTGCTGTAAAAGACTAGCAAAAATGCCCGTATCAAAGGCGCGCTTTTCAGCGCGCCTTCTCTCGTCTTGCGTGTCAAGCCCCTGCTCGCACCGTCTTAACGAAGTGATTACTTCGATGCGGCGGCGGCAGTGACTCGGCAATAATACTCCAGCACTTCCATGATATGCGCTTTCTTTTCGGGTTCGACGGCAGCTTCCATCATTCCCTTGAGCATATTGATGGATTGCACATCGGTCAGGTACCGCAGTAAACTACTGCCCCAAAACGGCATATCCATCTTGGATTTGTTCTTATGATAATCCCAAAAACGAACGTTCTCCGCTTCGTCCTTTGTTAAATCGATTCTGAAATTCGGATGCGCGTGGACATTCCCTTCGGTTTTCACATCGCTACTCTCCACTTCGCTGATGATAAACGCGCCGAACACCTTGCGATCCTTCTCCAGTTCGCTCGATTGCTTCACCGTCAAAACGCACAGACGATTGACGAAGGCGTTGCTCATCTTGATGGGTTTGTCGCCCTTTTTCTCGCTCTGGTGCCGCCTCGCCGACGCAACCCAATCGCTCAACAACCTGCTTTCGTGGCAAATAAAGCTGCCATCGGCATACTTTTTGTCCAGCTCGGCTCGGCTGATTTCGCCATTGATGTAATTTTTGCATTCGCAGGTGCTTGAACTGCACCATGGTCTCTTGCTAACCAATACATTATCGCGCAACACCTCGTCGCTGCAAACGCCCAGATACCCGAATACCTGGTCATTTCTGCCGCCGTCGCAGTAGTTGCACTTGATCGCAATATTATTGTTGTCCTTATAGCGCTTGACCCGCTTCGATTTTGCGTTTTTCTGATCCAGCAAAGGAGCAAACCGGCTTTCGAACTCGGAAAGCCGCTCTTCTTTTTGCCGATTGATCGAATAGTTCTCGCTTTCGCATAGCTCTTTGATCTCCTGCTGCAAAGCGGGATCTTTCATGCACAATATGTCGTTAAAGATTGACGGAAAGGAGAACTTCATACTTCTCTCGCCAAACTGAACGGTAATGATCTTTCCCGCGAAAGAAACGACGTGCCCGACGCCCAAACTCTTGTGAATAACCTCTTTTTTTAATAAATTCAAAGATTCTTACCTGCATCCTCCACTGTATTTGAAAAGGCGCACCATTCGGTACACCTTTATCATACTCTATTTATGCGAACAAATGGGAAGGATTTGGAAATTTTCCTCTTACAAGATGCAATTTGCAGATAAAACAAATGATTCTGAAATAGAGTACTGACTCTGCTTCGCTTATATCCAAGTGTTTTACTTAAGATAGTACTTTCCCGCGCAACTTTTGCACTCATCGGCATCGGGTTTCTTGTCAATGTCGTGTTGATGCCGAGCGATATACTGTAATTGTCGTTCCAAAAGAACCAGATGCATGCGAATCGCAAAAGGCAGTAAAACGATTGAAATGCCAAAAATCAAGACTAAGATCCAATATACTTTTCTGTACAATAATTCGGTATGGAAGATCATCGAAGACACTAAGATATACAAAGAAACCAAAATGCTCAATAGAATATTATCAACGAGGCAACAGATTAAACAGGAATTGATCCGGACGATATCACTTCTGTACTGGAGGGATGAATCATTGTCAACGATTCGGTAAAAACAGTCCATGCATTTTCGCTCTGAAACGTTCATTGTTTCGTCGCGCATTATACTAATGATTTTTTGAAACGGCTTTTTTTCGCTTTGTTTATAATTGCCCGTGAAGACTGCGATCATCGTGTTGGTAATGTGTTTTTCAAATATCTCTCGGTTGATTGGGTCAAGCACCAACTTGCGTAACGGGAACACGGCGTATACGGTTGAGATAGACAGACATATTACGTAATACTCATAGTTGTTGAGAGGGTTCTCCTTCAGATACACGCCTTTGAAGATGAAGTAGAAAATCCACAGCAGAAACAGTCCAGGATAAAGAAATCTTGTCTTTAGCAGCTCGCTAGAACTCATCACAATCACCTCCTGAGGCGATTATATTTCGATCGCTTTAAGTTGTAAACACTTATATTTATTGTACGCAAAAAAAGCACCCTTTCGGGTGCTTTTTCGCTATTTTATTCGTACAGCGGAAACCGTTTGCAGAGTTCCAGCACTTCTGCTTTGACCTGCGGAACGGCGGATTCGCCTTCCTTGATGATCCTTGCGATCATGCTGCCGATTTGCTGCATCTCCGGTTCCTTCATGCCGCGCGTGGTTGCGGCGGGTGTGCCAAAGCGCATGCCGCTCGTCTCTGCCTTGTTTCGCGTGTCAAACGGAATCGCATTGCGGTTTGCCGTGATGTGCGCGGCGTCCAGCAGCGTCTGCACGCGCTGACCCGTGATGTCCAACTCCCTCAAATCCACCAGCATCAAATGGTTATCCGTGCCGCCGGAGAAAATCTTCAGCCCGTTGTTCTGGAGGGTTTTGCTCAGCTCCGCGGCATTGAGCACAACCTGATGCTGGTACGTCTTAAACTCAGGCTGCATCGCCTCATAGAAGCACACAGCTTTAGCCGCGATGACATGCATCAAGGGGCCGCCCTGCATGCCGGGGAACACGGCCTTATCCACGCTCTTAGCAAGCTCCTCTTTGCAGAGGATTAGGCCGCCGCGCGCGCCGCGCAGGGTCTTATGCGTCGTGCTTGTCACGATGTCAGCATACGGGAACGGATTGGGATGCTCTCCCGCTGCAATCAGGCCGGATATATGCGCCATATCCACCATGAAGTACGCGCCTACGTCTTTTGCGACCTTGCCGAACCGCTCGAAATCGATGATGCGCGAATATGCGCTTGCACCCGCTACGATGAGCTTGGGCTTGTGCTCGTGCGCCAATCGCTCCATCTCGTCGTAGTCGATATATCCCGTATCCTCACGCACACCGTATTGCACGAAATGATAGAGCCTGCCGCTCTCGTTGACCTTGTGCCCGTGGGTCAGGTGACCGCCGTGGTTGAGGTTCATGGCAAGCACGGTGTCGCCCGGCTGAATCAGCGCCTGGTACGCGGCGAGGTTTGCCTGCGCGCCCGCGTGCGGCTGAACGTTTGCATGCTCCGCGCCAAAGAGCTTTTTCGCGCGCTCGATGGCGATGGTCTCGACCATATCGACGTATTCGCAACCGCCATAGTACCGCTTGCCGGGGTACCCCTCGGCGTACTTATTGGTGAGCGGGCTGCCCATCGCCGCAAGCACGGCTGTGGAAACAAAGTTTTCCGAGGCGATGAGTTCAATGTGGTCGCGCTGCCGTCCAAGCTCAAGCTTCATGGCATTGCCGATTTCCGGGTCAATCTGCGCAACGATTTCGTAGGACTCTGCAAAATTCATGGTGGCTGTTTCCTGTTCCTCATTTTATTTTCGCTCAATCCACCGCGCGGATCAGACGCGGCAGAGGTCGATTCTACAATATTGCGATCGGGGCAAATCCTTATACACCTCTCATCAAGCGCAAGAGAATTTCTTATTCCCAATCGTCCAAGATGCGCGTCATATGCGGCTGAAAGCTCTTGTTTTTCACGCTCTTTTTCTCTACCAAGCGTAATATCAAGTAGCTCAGTCCGCAGGCTCCAACGCCCAGAGCGAGTCCAGCCCAGTCCGCATAGCGACTCCCGATGAACACACCGGCAATCAGCAGCACGAGCGGAACGGCATAGGCGAGTAAGCTCGCCTGTATCACACGCTTTGGCGAAAGGTCAACCGCAACACGGTCTCCTTCTTTTGCGCCGAGCGTGTTGGGAAGCGAAATCTCCATCTCGCTGTCCCCAACCGTTAGGCAGGCACCGCAGTGCGCACAGGCGGAGCCGCGCAGAAAGCGAATCTGCGCGGTTCCGTCTTTGATACTCATTACGAGGCCGATGTGGTCGCCCTTGTTTTCCAAGGCGTTACTCCTCCATCTTGGTGCAGATGATGTTCAGCTCGCGAAGTTGCTTTTCGTCCACGAAGTCCGGCGCTCCTGTCATCGGGCAGGACGCGTTTTGCACCTTCGGGAAGGCGATGACGTCGCGAATGCTCGGTGAGCCCGTGATGATCATCGCGAGGCGGTCGAGGCCATAGGCCATTCCGCCGTGCGGCGGCGGGCCGAAACGGAAGGCATCCATCAGGAAGCCGAAGCGATATTGCGCCTGCTCATCCGTAAAGCCGAGGCAGCGGAACATCTTCTTTTGCAGTTCCTGCGAGTGAATACGAATCGAACCGCCGCCGATCTCCACGCCGTTGAGCACGATGTCGTAAGCTTTTGCGCGGACGTTGCCGGGGTCGGTGTCCAGATTCGCCAAATCCTCGTCCATGGGGCTTGTGAAGGGGTGGTGCATCGCGCTGAAGCGCTGCTCTTCCTCGTCCCACTCAAGAAGTGGAAACTCAGTGACCCACAGGAGGTTATAGGTGTCTTTGGGGATCAGGTCGAGCTTCTCCGCGAGCTTGAGACGCAGTGCGCCAAGCGATGCAAACACAGTCTTGTTCACATCAGCCACGATGAACAGCACGTCGCCCTGCTCAAAGTTTGCGGCTTTGCGGACAGCTGCAATCTCATCCTCGGTCAGGAACTTCAGCACCGGCGACGCTAAACCTTCCGCCTTGTCGTTCATCCAGATGAGTCCTTTGGCGCGGTAAGTCTTCACAAACTCGCCCATCGCGTCCAGCTCTTTGCGGGAGAAGTGCTCGCTTGCGCCCTTGGCGTTGACCGCGCGGATGCTGCCGCCGCTAGACAGCGCATTCTGGAACACAGAAAACTCGCTCTTTTGGAAGATCTCGCTCAGGTCGACCAGCTCCAAGCCAAAGCGCGTATCGGGCTTGTCGGAGCCATAGCGTGCCATCGCTTCCGCGTATTTCAGGCGCGGCAGTGGCAACTTGATATCGACATTCAGCGTGTCCTTAAAGAGGCGCTTGAGGAATCCTTCGTTGACGCTCTGCACGTCGACTTCTTCCACAAACGACATCTCGATGTCGATCTGCGTGAAGTCCGGCTGGCGATCCGCGCGGAGGTCTTCATCGCGGAAGCAGCGAGCAATCTGGAAATAGCGATCGTATCCCGAGAGCATCAACAGCTGCTTAAAGAGCTGCGGGCTCTGCGGAAGAGCAAAAAACTTGCCGGGATGCACGCGGCTGGGCACCAAGTAGTCGCGCGCGCCTTCCGGCGTGCTCTTGGTGAGAATCGGGGTCTCGATCTCAAGGAAATGCTGAGAATCGAAGTATTCCCGCGCGATGAACGCGATCTTATGCCGCATGATGAGGTTCTTCTGCATCGCGGGACGACGCAGATCGAGATAGCGGTATTTCAGGCGCAGAAGCTCGTTTGCCTTGCAGTTATCGGTGATTTCAAACGGGGTTGTCTCGCTCTCGCTGAGGATTTTGAATTCTTCCACCAGCACTTCCATCTCGCCGGTCGCCATGTTCTGGTTGATCATGTCGCCGGTGCGTAGCACGAGTTGGCCTTTTACGGCAAGCACGAATTCCGAGCGGATCGTGCAGGCGCGCGTGAAGTCCGCGGCGCTCATGGTATTGCTGTTGAATACGATCTGCATCAATCCCGTGCGGTCACGAAGCTGCACAAACACCAGCGCGCCAAGATCCCGGCGCACATTTGCCCAGCCCATGAGAATGACTTCTTTGCCTGCGTCCGCTTTTGTGAAGTTCGCGCAGTAGTTGGTTCGTTTCCAGCCGCCCAATAGTTCGCTCATATTATTTCGCTCCTCAATTGATTAAATTGTGAATGCTCTCCGCGTCCAGCGCGGTGATAGACTCCTGTCCGTCGCTCATGCGCTTGAGCTTGGCTTCGCCCTTGCTGAGCTCGTCTCCGCCGAGCACGAGCACATAGCTTGCCCCGATCTTGTCGGCATATTTGAGCTGCGATTTCACGCTTCTGCCGATGTGGTCGATCTCGACCTTCGAGCCAAGATTACGAAGGCTGTTTGCCAGCAGAAACGCCTTCTCCTCCGCCTCCTCGCCCATGGAAGCGATGTAGAGGTCGTATCGCACGGGTTTCTCAATCTGATAGCCGGTGTTCTCCAGCACGAGCAGCAAGCGCTCCATGCCGAGGCCGAAGCCGACCGCGGGCGTATGCGGGCCGCCGATCTCTTCGACAAGTCCGTCATACCGTCCCCCGCCGCAGACTGCGCTCTGGGAGCCGATGCTCTCCGAGGTGATCTCAAACACGGTCTTGGTGTAATAATCAAGTCCGCGCACGAGCCGCGGATCGATGACGTAGCGAATGCCCATTCCATCGAGTAGCTTGAGCAGTTGACTCTGGTGATCGCGGCAGTCGTCGCAAAGATAATCACTGATGACCGGAGCTCCGTTAGCGATCTTCTGGCAACTCTCAACCTTGCAGTCAAGCACGCGCAGTGGGTTCGTTTCCAGACGAAGCTTGCAGGTTTCGCAAAGTTCATCGTAATGCTCGTGCAGATACCCCTTGAGCGCCTCGTGATAGCGCGGGCGGCAGTTCGGGTCGCCAATGCTGTTGAGGCGCACGGTCAGCCCGCCGCAGCCAAGGCTACTAAGCAGCTCGGTGGCAACCGCGATGCACTCCGCATCCGCGCTGGGCTTGCTTGCGCCAAAGAACTCCACGCCAAACTGGTGGTGTTCGCGGAGCCTGCCCGCCTGCGGACGCTCATAGCGAAACGTCGGGCTATAGAGATAAAACATCTTGGTCGGCTGCGTGTCTCCAAAGAGATTGTTTTCCACAAACATGCGAACCACGCCAGCCGTGCCCTCCGGCTTGAGGGTAATCGAGCGCTCGCCTTTGTCCATAAAGGTGTACATCTCTTTTTGTACGATGTCAGTCGTTTCGCCGACGCCGCGCAAAAACAGCTCCGTATGCTCGAACACCGGGGTTCTTACTTCCTGAAACCCGTATTTCTTGACGATCTCGCGAATACGCGCTTCTAAAAACTGCCATTGATAGCTTTGCTCGGGGAGCACGTCCTTTGTCCCCTTCGGGGCCTTATAGGCTGCCATAACAGACCTCCGTATGTAGATTACCTTCTATTATACCAGAAAACGGTATAAAAAAAGCAGGTTCCGATCCTCTAGGGACGGGAAACCCGCGGTGCCACCCTGATTGAACGAACCGGCTGTCGTTGCCGTGTTCCTTCCACTCTCTTTTCCGTTAACGCCGGAGTTACGTCGCGTCTTATAAAGAAATCTTCCCATTCAGCCGCGCGGTTCGCGGGTGCCGTTCATCCGAAAATAGTCTACGAAACTTTCACCAAGCGTTTCGCTCTCTGCCGCGATTTTGTTCGGACTACTCTCCCGTTCTTCACCTGTGTCTTGACCATTATAACGATGCACGCCTTTTGTGTCAATCGTTTCTGCGGCCTGTTGCGTGATTATTCTCAGGAATTACGCGAAAAACCGTGCCTTGTCCTCGATGAGTTTGTCCAATTTATTCAGGTATGTCGGCACATCCTTCGGGCTCGGCAGACGCTCGATACGGTTTTGTCCGGCAAAGACACGCTTTGTCATCGTACCCGCGCCGTGACTTAGAATGCTCGCCGTCTCCTCCATCATGTCGATGTTGTAGACGCATTCTTTTCCCGGCAGTGCGTAGCCTACGTTTTCGAGATTTCCACTCATGTATTTCTGTCGGTACATATAATAGGGGTTCATGCCCATCGTAGCAGCACATTGTGCCCCGATTTGCGTCATCCGCTCCGCCTGATCCGCCGATGTTAGCGCGTGCTCGTCCAGCTCTTTTTTAAGCGTGGAGGAGCGTTTGATCGCGAGAGAATGTACGGTCAGGTTGTCCGGCGCAAGCGGAACAATCGCGTCGCAGCTTCGCTGCATCTCCTCCGCCGTCTCGCCGGGCAAGCCCGCGATGAGGTCCATATTGATCGAATCAAACCCGATCTCCCGCGCAAGTTCATAGACGCGCACGATGTCCTCCGCCGTGTGACTTCTGCCCACGCGTCGGAGGGTCTCGTTGTTCATCGTCTGCGGGTTGATCGAGATTCTACCGATACCATGCCGCTTGAGTACCAGAAGCATTTCGCGGTCGATGGTGTCGGGCCTTCCCGCCTCCACCGTCGCCTCGATGCCAAAACTTCCGTATTGTTCCAGCAAAAACGATAATAGCTCGTCCATCTGGCTTGCGCTGAGCACCGTCGGCGTGCCGCCGCCCATGTAAAACGAGCGCACGGTCAAGCCACGCTCTTTTACCAAAGCAGCGCCTGCCGCGATGTCGTGTTTGAGCAGAGACAGGTATTGTGTGAGTCGGTCCTTTTTTCCCAGCACCTCGCTCGGAAACGAGCAGTAGAGACACTTTGTTTTGCAAAACGGGATGCCGACGTAGATGTCGATTTCGTTTGGTTGTACCGCGCGAATGAACGGCTCCTGCACGGCGCAAATGTGCGCGGCAAGGTCGGTCTTCTCCTGCGAAACGTCAAACAGGTCGATGAACTGCTCACGCGCGGCCTGCTCTCCGCCGTGCTGTGAAATTTCGCGAAAGAGCTTCGTCGGGCGTATGCCGGTCAGCGATCCCCAGGGGGTTGCGACCTCCGGATAGAGCCGCTTGAGCAGATGATAACAGGCGAGCTTCAACGCGCGCTTTTCGAGTTTCTTTTTCTCCAGAGGCGATGCGTTTTCGGAAAGTATAAACGTTTCTGTCTCTTCCAGATTCTTTACTTTCGCAAAACCCGAAATTTTTCTGTCATCCTGTACAAGCTGCAAATCAAAGATCATCTCGGCGGAGGCGGGATCGATCTCTTCTAATAAAACAATCTCCGCCAAACCGAGAAAAAGCCGAATCTCTTCGGCGATGTCGTTGCGGTATTCCGTTCGATTAGTGGAGATTGCAATCATGCTATGAATTCTCTTCTGTCTCTTGATCAGGGTACTTTTCTTTTAAACTTGCGTTGATTTTTCTGGTAGCATTTTCGAGATTCTTCTCTGGATCAGAGCGCGATTTATCTATTCTACCCCAAACCTCTCTGATTCGATTCCCATCTGCATCGTACTCGTTGATGACGCAAATCGTCGCCTCGTCTTTCGGAACAAAGTTATGGTCTTCATTCATGAAGTAGATCTGGCTCTTCCCTTCATTTACATCATCACTGCCTTTACGTGACACGCCTTTTCGGAAACACATTTCGAAGTCCCCTCCTGCCGATTTCGTCTTGTTCGTCAAAGCACAAAAAGAATATGTTTCATCGATTACCAGCCGCTTCTGCGGCACGTTTCCACGAAAGGATTGTTTTTGCGCTCATGTTCCAGCGTGGTTTCTTCCTCATGCCCGCAGTATACGTCAAAGTCACCTTCAAGTGTGAAGAGCTTGTCCGCGATGGAGTGATATAGTTCTTTTTCGCTGCCGCCGGGAAAATCGGTTCTGCCCGCGCCTTCCATAAAAAGCGTGTCTCCGACAAAGAGCTTTCGATCGTTCTTGAGCGCGTAGCAAACGCCGCCCTTGGTGTGTCCCGGTGTATGGATGACGTCCAGCCTCAATCCAGCGAGTTCGAGCGTTTCTCCGCCTTGCAATAATACGTCCGCTTCGACGGGCTTCACCAGCTCACTCGTCAGCACAGCAAGGCTCATGCGATTGCTCTTGAGCATGCCCGCGTCCGCCTCGTGGATATAAACCGTTGCGCCGTAGGCGTCTTTCAACGCGCGAACGCCTCCGATGTGGTCAAAATGTCCGTGCGTGAGCAGCACCGCGACGCAGTTGAGCGAGTCCCGCTCCAACGCGGCGAGTGACGGCTTTGCCTCGCCGGGATCGATCACGACTACGTCTTTTGCGCCGTCCGCACCCAGAATGTAGATATGTTCGCCCAGCGAGCCGCTGGTGATCTGCCGAAAATACATTGTTCAGCCTTTCTGGAAATCAAAAGTTAAAACAGCTTCTTTGAATCCAACAGGATCGTATGCGGGCCGTCGTTGACGAGTCGCACCTGCATGGTTGCCTGAAATACGCCGCACTGCACGGGTACACTCGCGCTGATTCGCGCGATTGCGGCTTCATAGAGCGGAATCGCCTGCTCCGGTCGCGCGGCCTTGATGTAGCTCGGGCGCTTGCCCTTTCTCACGTCGGCACAGAGCGTAAACTGCGAGATGAGAAGGATACTTCCACCGATATCCTGCACGGATCGATTCGGAATCTCGTTTTCGTCGTCAAACACGCGAAGGCCTGTCACCTTGTCGCAGATATAGGCTAAATCCGCTTCGGTATCGCCCTCTTCAATGCCCAAAAATACGACGAGACCGCGCCCGATCTCGCCGACAGTTTTTCCTTCCACCTCGACCGAGGCGCCTGTGGTACGCTGAATAACCGCTCTCATGATTGTATCTATACTCCCGATTTATCGATTCATGCGATAGACGTCGCTGACGCACTTGAGTTTTTTGAGGTTGCGGATGATGACGTTGAGCTGTTCGGTATTCGCCACCTCAAACGTCATCTCGATGATATAGCGGTCGTCCGCCATGGGTTTGCCGCTGATGGACTGAATGCTCACATTCAGACTCGAAATCTGCTGCGAAATCTGCGAGAGCGTGCCGGGACGGTTGTCTCCCTCAATCTGCAAGGACGCGTTAAACGCACTCTTGGTGTTGATCGCCCACTCGACCTCAATGATGCGATCCAGTTCGTTCTGCAGGTTGGTTACGTTCGGGCAGTCCGCACGGTGAACGGATACGCCTCTTCCGCGCGTGATATATCCTATGATCGGGTCTCCGGGCAAGGGATTGCAGCAGTTACCGAAGCGCACCGCCATGCCGGGATCACCCTTGACGATGATGCCGTTGATTGGTACATGCGTTTTGCTCGGCTCTTCCGTGTCCCCACGGCGAATCTTTTCGGCGATCTCAAGTGCCTTGTCGTCCTTCTTCTTGAGCTCCACCAGCTTATGCAGCACCTGGCTTGCTGACATGCCGCCAAAGCCGATTGCGGCATAGATGTCGTCAAAACTGCTGACATTCAGCCGCTCGATCAGTGGATTGATAAACTCCGGCTTGGTCAAGTCGCTGAAGATGAAGTTCTGCCGCTTTGCCGCGTCTTCCAGCATCTCTCTGCCGCGGGTGACGTTGCCCTCGCGGTTTTCTTTCTTGAACCATTGGCGGATTTTATTGCGCGCGGCTTGTGTTTTGACGATCTTTAGCCAGTCAAGGCTTGGGCCCACCTGACTGTTGGAGGTGATGATCTCCACGACGTCGTTCGTCTTGAGCTTATAGTCCAAGCGTACGAGGGCTCCGTTGATGCGCGCCCCCTGCGTATGATGACCGATATTGGTGTGAATGCGGTAGGCAAAATCCAGCGGCGTGGAACCGCGAGGCAGGTCGATGATCTCCCCTTTCGGCGTGAGCACGAAAACATACTCGCCGAGGAAGTCCTTCATGATGCTCTCGACGAATTCTTTGCTGTCCTCGGTCGTATCGCGCGCCTCGATGACCTGGCGAAGCCAACTGGTCTTGCGATCCAGAAGGCTCTGCACATTGCGGCCTTCCTTATACATCCAGTGCGCGGCGATGCCGTATTCCGCAGTCTTGTGCATCTCCTTGGTGCGAAGCTGCACCTCGAAGGGAATGCCGTTAGGCGCCAATAGCGTTGTATGCAGCGATCGGTACATGTTGGGTTTCGGCGTTGCGATATAGTCCTTAAAGCGACCGGGCAGCGGTTTCCAGCCCGCGTGAATCACACCCAGCGCTGCATAGCAGTCGTTGACGGATTCCACGATGACGCGGATGGCGATCAGATCATAGATCTCCGCGATGGTGCTGTTTTGCCGCTGCATCTTTTTATAAACGCTATAGAGATGCTTGGGTCTGCCGCTGATCGTGCATTCAATGCCCGCCGCGTTGAGTTCTTCCTTGATGATGCGCTTGGCGTTGTCCAGCGTCTCCTGCCGCTCCGCTTGTTTTTCGCGGAATTGTCGGCTGATGTCTGCATACTCTTCCGGCATCAGGTACATAAAAGAGAGGTCTTCCAACTCACCTTTGATCGCGCCCATGCCGAAGCGGTGCGCGAGGGGAGCGTAGACCTCAAGGGTTTCCTTTGCCTTTCGCATGCGTTTGTAAGGGTTACAGTACGCCAAAGTTCGCATGTTGTGCAGGCGGTCGGCGAGCTTAATGATGACGACGCGTACATCCGCCGCAATCGCAAGAAAGAGCTTACGGAGATTCTCCGACTGCTCTTGTTTTTTCGTGATATAGGTCTGCTGTCCACTCTTGGTCAGCTTGGTGACGCCGTCGACCAACTTGGCAATCTCCGCGCCAAATTTCTCTTCAACGACCTCGATTGTAATGTTGTCCCCGTCTTCCACGACGTCGTGTAGCACAGCCGCGGTGACGCTGGAAGCATCCATTCCCATGTCCATGACAAGGCGTGAAACTTCGAGCGGGTGCACGATATACGGCTCGCCCGATTCGCGCAATTGCGTTGAGTGTGTCTGGTATGCAAAATCGACGGCGCGCTGAAACACCTCCGTCTGCTCCGGAGAATACTTCTTGGAAAATTCCGTAACGAGCTCCTGCTTATCCATGGAAACACACCTCCTCCCGCCAATTGCGTTTGTGCAGCGGGATTGCCCACGCATGTGGGGATTTAGCCAATAGGATACCGCCTTTACCGACAAAAAGTCAACCACCGCAGGAAATATTTCAGAATTACTTAAAAATCAGTCTCATTTGCAGCTCGCACTGATTGAAACAAAACTTATCCTGCAATCATTCTATCAAGTGTAATAAAGGTAAAAAAGATCAACGGCGAGCCGTTGATCTGATTCGTTGTGGATCAATTTTTAATATTGGAGGACAGACTGTACGTCATATCCCTTGAGCGGTGTGCGTCCGTCGAACTCCGAACTCAGCTCGATAGCAAACCGCAGGCCTACTACTTCTCCGCCCGCCTGCTCGACCAGCTTTACGGTCGCAAGTGCGGTGCCGCCGGTAGCAAGCAGGTCGTCTACGATGACAACCTTCTGTCCGGGTTGAATGGAGTCCTTGTGAATCTCCAGCACATCCGAGCCGTACTCCAGCCCGTACTCATAACGCATGGTATCGCAGGGGAGCTTGCCGGGCTTGCGCGCGAGCACAAAGCCCGCGTTTAGCGCATAAGCAAGCGCCGCGCCGATGACGAATCCGCGTGCTTCGGGTCCAACCACGAGATCGACCTGGCGATCCCGCAGGGAATCCGCAATGGTCTCAATCAGCTGATGATAGCCTTCTTTATCCTTGAGCAGCGTGGTGATGTCGCGGAACAATACGCCCTTGATCGGGAAATCCGGTATGCTGCGAATCTTTTCTTTTAGGTCCATGTTACGCCTCCTGTCGGTCGTTCAACATTCGATAGAGCGGGCTCTCACCCAGCGCTCGCGGCGTGCAGCCGTTATGAGCAGAAACCATGACGGAATCCGGATCAAACACAAAAAACGAAAGCTGCGTAAATACGCATAGCGCAAGCAGCTCTTCGTTTTGTAATGCACGAATCAGCGCAGCCAGTGAAACGGGGCCCTCATTCAGCGCACTTTGCAGCCTGCGGTAGTGTTTGCGCATGCCAACATCATCCAACTCGGCATGAAAGTGACCGCCATGAGACCCGTACCACGTGGCGATTTCCCCACTCGAACAGTCTTCATTATACAGTCTTTGCGCGAAAAAAGCATTAAAAAACGCAACTTTTTCTTCGGACGCGTTCGCGCAGATCCAGAAGAGTTCTACGCTCTCGCTGCCGCGATACTCGTTGATCGTAGGCCGCGCAAGGAGATCCCAATCCGCAGCGGTGTTCAGCGGCTCCAATAATTCGCTCTTGCCAAACGCGACAACGCGCAACACCTGATCCTGCTGGACAACGCTTGCACAGAAGTGCTTATCATCTTTGCCGATGGTGCGAAGTGACGCAAAGCGTACACTATTAAAGCGGAACACGGGCTCCGCGTTTCCCTCGCCATAGGGAGCGAGTTTGCGAAGCTCCTTCACGCGGTTGACGTTTAGTTCGCCAAACGGTACCGTTTCATCATATTGAAAGGTAGGATAGAAGTCTTCCGGTCGGTAGCTGTCCATGATATGGTGCTCAAACGCCGCACGAAACTCCTCATACCGCTCTTTAGCAATGGTAACGCCGGCCGCCCGCGCGTGCCCGCCATAGCGAATGAACATGTGCGAAAACACGCTGAGGTTCTCAAACAGATCGATTCCGGCAATGCTGCGTCCCGAGCCGGTCAGCACGCCGTTTTGTTCCGCAAAGAGGATCACAGGCAGATGATATTTCTCGCAGAGTCGGGAGGCGACAATGCCGATGACCCCCGCATTCCACGCCTCATGCGCGAGTAAAATCGCACGACCGATCTCTGAGCGCGCGGCGATCTGCCGCTCCGCCTCTTCTAAAATATCGTTTTCGGTGTCCCTGCGGCGCTGATTGTATTCGTTCAGCGTGGCCGCAAATTCATCCGAACGGGACGGTTCTTCGCCGAGCAGGAGCCGCACTGCTTCCAGCGCGCTTGCCATCCTGCCCGCGGCGTTGAGCCGAGGCGCAATCATAAAAGAAACCGTCATCTCATCCACGCGTGGTTGATTGAACCCCGCAGCCCGCAACAGTGCGGAAAGCCCTGTCAGCGACGTGATGTATCGAACGCCGCAGGCTGCGATCACGCGATTCTCCCCCGTCAGCGGCACCACGTCCGCAATGGTGGCGACCGCCGCCAGAGCGAGCTCCTCCTCTGAATACGCACCGTCATTGAGCGCCTGAATGAGCTTTAACGCAACGCCCGCTCCGCAAAGATAGCGGTTTGGATAGGTTGCGTCCTTGCGGGATGCCGCAACGACCGCAACGCAAGCAGGAATCGTCTTGCCTACACTGTGGTGATCGGTCACGACGACGTCGATTCCGAGCGCTTCGCAGAGTGCAATTTCGTCGTAAGCGGAAACTCCATTATCGACGGTGATGATCAGCTGAACACCGCGTGTATGTAGCAGACGCACCGCGTCGGCGGACATGCCGTAGCCCTCGCTGTGGCGATGCGGAATGTAATACTCCACGCTTGCGCCCATCTTCTTGAGGCGTTGCACAAGCATCGCGGTGGAGCAAACGCCGTCCGCATCATAGTCGCCAAAGACGCAGATGTGCTCGCCATCATCGATCGCGCGGCGAACGCGGTCGGCTGCCTTCTGCATATCCGGCAATAAAAACGGGTCCAGTAAATCGTTCTCGTTGGGGTTGAGAAAGCGCAGTGCCTCCTCCGTAGAGGAAACGCCGCGCCGAATCAGCGCCCGCGCAACGAGTGACGAGCAATTGCATGCACTTGTAATTGTTTCGGCGAGCGCCGGATCGCAAAACGCCGGCTCCCGCGCAATCATACGGTTGTTCATTGTTGTTCGGTGAGATAGATGCCGATGGCGCACTCAATGCGCTTCTGCATCAATTTGCAGCTGATTTCGTGCGGCGTTTCCAGCGCGCCGCCGTACAGCACCGCGTTTGCCATGCATCCGCCGCTGCAATAGTATTTCGCCCAGCAGTTTTTGCAGGTGTCTTTTGTGCAGACGTTACAGCCAAGGAACGCCTCCTGCAGGTCGGTTCTCAGCGCGGGTTTGTCCAGCGTGCCGAGTTTATAGTCCTGCATGCCAACGAACTGGTGGCAGGGATAGATATTCCCATCCGGCGTGATCGCAACATACTCTGTGCCAGCGCCGCAGCCGTTGATGCGCTTTCTCAGGCATGGGCCGCCATCGGGATCAAACATAAAATGAAAGAAGTTGAACCACGTGTCGTGGCTCTTCCGTGCTTCGATGTAGTAGTCGGCCAGCGCGTCATACTCCGCGTCAATGCGCTCGATATGTTCCGGCAACAAGCTATAAGGGCTATCGTCAGGCAGTACGGCGGGCTCGATCGAAATCTGGTCAAAGCCGAATCCAGTCAGCGCCTTCACGTCCTCCAGAAAATCGAGATTCTCGCGCGTAAACGTGCCGCGGATATAGTATTCCTTGTCTCCTCTACCGGCTACAAGTTTCTTTGCATTGTTCAGAATGATGTCAAACGAGCCTTTGCCGTTGACGGTGGGTCTCAACGCGTCGTGCACTTCCTTTCGCCCGTCGAGGCTGATGACCACATTGTGCATCTCGCGATTGATGAAGTCGATCTTCTCGTCGTCCAGTGCCACGCAGTTGGTGGTGATCGTAAAGTGGATGATCTTTTTGAATTTCTGCTCCAGTTCGCGACCGTAGGCCACGAGCTGCTTGCAGACATCCCAGTTCATCAGCGGTTCACCGCCAAAGAGGTCTACTTCAAGGTGATGCCGTGTCCCGCTGCGTTCCATCAGCAAATCCAGCGCGCGTTTGCCGGTCTCGTAGGACATGAGCATCCGTTCGCCGTGAAAATCTCCCGTTGCGGCAAAGCAATACCGACAGCGGAGGTTGCAGTCGTGCGCCACGTGCAGGCACATGGACTTGATCGCGCTGCCGCCGAGAATCTCCGGTGCGGTGGGCGTTGCGGTCTCAAACGCGCCGGTATTCTTCAGCTCGTCGAGATCGGAAAGCACCTCACGAACCGTCTCCGCGTTCACGCCGACACCATAGGGATTCATCCCGTGCTCCATC
>JBDKRF010000099.1:0-6804 GCA_039683525.1 Clostridiaceae bacterium | reverse complement strand
GTCTATGCTGTTGGTGCTGATGATGGTGTTCTCTCTGTTTGCCTGTGCTCCACAGGCGGAAACAACCGCAGCCGAGCAGCCCGCCGCAACTGAAGCCACTGAAGAAGCAGCAGCCCCTGAAGCCACTGCGGCAGCAGAACCGCAGCAGGGCGTAACGGATACCGAAGTGCTCATCGCGACCAGCATCGCGGTTTCCGGTGCTTACGCGCCCGTCGGTATTCCGTTCAAGTACGGCATGGAAGCCTACTTCAAGATGGTTAACGACAACGGCGGCATCGCCGGCAGAACCATCAAGTATATCCATACAGACGATGAATTCTCGCCCGAAAAAGGTATCGCAGCCTTTGAAAAGTTTAACTATGACGATAAGGTGTTCGCCATCGTCGGCCACTTTGGCACGCCGGTCGTCGCCGCAACGCTGGATTCGATGAAAGAGATCGGCATCCCGACCGTCTACTACGCAACCGGCATCGGCCAGCTCTATCAGGAAAAAGCTGAGGGCACAAACCGCTCCTCGTTCCCGATTCAGCCGATCTACACCACCGAAGGTCAGGTCATGATCGCCTACGCAAAGGGCTACTTCCAGGCCAAGACCATCGGCGTGGTCTACACCAATGACGACGCGGGCAAATCCCTCTTTGAAGGCATTCAGCTCGCCGCCGAAAAATATGGCGTAACCCTCGTCTCCGAAACCATTCAGGCTGGCGCAACCGATGCCTCCGCGCAGGTTGCCAAGGTGAAGGATTGCGACATGGTCATCGCCGCGATGATTCAGGCGACCTTCCCCGTTCTGATCAAAGAGATGGAGAAACAGGACATCATGAAGCCCGTTCTGACCACCTACGTTAACGTCTCTAAGACGCTGACCGACGCCAACGCGGAGCATGTGCAGAAGCTCATGAAGACCGAAGGCGCTGGCATCTACGGCCTTGGTTGGGTGGACACGACCGACCTCACGACGGAGAGCTTCGTCAACTTCTACAAGTACATGGCGGAAGTCGGCGCGACAGAAGCGGACATGAACGCGTTTGCCATGACGGGCTGGATCGCGGGCAGCGTCTTCTGCCAGGGCCTCGAGCGCACGGGCAAAGACCTCACCTGGGCGAACTTCATGGACGCCATGGAATCCGCCCCCATCGTGAACCCCTTCGGCGGCTCCGTCGATTTCTCGAACGGCCAGCGCAAGGGTACCACAGAGATGAACCTCTCCAAGATGGACGACACCGCAGCCTCCGGCTGGACGCTGATCATCCCGATCAAAAGCATTGATGACATCCTAGCGGGCGTACAATAATCGCAGTTTTGCGCAGAATACCTCTTACCCCTGGTAGTTATCTCCTAGGCAAAGGACCTCCTGTCGCAGTGTGTGCGGCGGGAGGTTCTTTGTCGTGATAGATGTTTTGAGTCGAGGAATTTTCTCCCGCGGGTGGGGAATCTTTGCTCCGCAGGAACATACGCACCCATCGCGTAAATCCGGTTGAATCATGTATGGAGCCAGCGTGGCAACAGGGCGCTACCTTGCGTGGAAGATCGGGATGAGTAGCATAAAAAACAAGCCAAATACGGATGGCAAAACACGACGACAAATGGCAAAACAATAGGGATCAAGTTGCGCGCAAAACGCGTCCGTCGGCGCGAAGAAACCGCCATTTACCATACAACATAGACGACGATCCATCATCGGTCACGAAACCTGCATGTGCGGCGATGTTCGGCGGGAGAACCGAATTCGTAATTGCAAGAATGAGAAAAACAACAGTAACATAGGGTGTTTGTTGATAACTTTGATTTCAAGTAAAATAATCGGAAAATTACAAAATAACACTTGAAATTCGGGAGATTGCGATTTATAGTGAAACCGCCAGTATATACAACAAATATATCGTTGGCGGTTGCCCTGATGGCGGCATTCTCTTAACTTTGGATGCGGCGCTTTTTGGGTATAGGCATGACGTGTCGAAGAGCAGTATTGCGTAGAGCGGGCATGTAAAATGCAAAAATGGACTCGAAAACTGAGTAGGCTAGCGATCCGAGCTCTTTCGATTGGGCTTGTTTTGCTGGCTGTTTTTTATGTTTTCCGGTCCAGCGCGCGCGCAGAGGGTGAAGATACTTCCGCCGGGGCGGGCGATGTCACGGCAACTGTTCCCCTCACGGCGCCTGACGGCGAAGCCACCGTCAATGAATACACCGAACATGGCGGAACGGGAAATCAGGCTGGCGACCTTGGCAGCGAAGATGACCGTACCTTTGAAAACGACTTGCCCTCCGTCACGACAACCACCATCGAGAAGCTCGACTCCACCGGAACCGTCACGGACACCACCGTGACCAATACGCTGACCCAAACGGGCGAATCGGTCGATCTGGAAGAGCCAACGACCGTGACGTCCGGCAACACGCAGGTGACCGAGAGCGGGGACACCCGCACGACGGTGACCATTAGCGCTTCCGACAACGCGATCCAAAAAGCTGTGGACAAAGTCCTCGCCGAGTTGTCGCCGGACAGCGCCTCCGCAACGATTCGCGTCGCGGCCGGCACCTACAACGGGGATATCAACATCACCGCGGGCGCGAGCGTCGCCGAAGATTTTGTGCTTTACATCCTTGCGGATGATTCCTTCGAGACGCCCGCGGAAGGCGCGCTTATCGACAAAACAACAATAGGTACACAGGGCAGCGGCGCAGCCGATGTCACGGGCAACGTGAACATCGACGGCGTCAATGTTGTTTTGGCGGGGTTGTATCTCTCGCTGGAGAAGATTGTCAACGCGAAGAACGCGGCTGTTACCGTATATGGTACTGAGCGGGACGACGCGATTCACCTCAACTTGGAAGGCGACTCCACCGGGGCGATCCACGGCGGCGCGGGCAATGACCAGCTCATGCTCAGCGGCACGGGCGGCGCAACCGGAACAGGAACGCTTGGTACCGCCACCGTCAGCGGCGGAGATGGCGACGACACGATCAACGTCGATACCGGCCTTGCGAAGAACGCCTCTGGCGTTTCCGTCGCGGGCGGCGCAGGTATTGATCGGCTGCATCTGACGGGCACGCTCAAGCAGGGCGGCACCAGCAGCGCAACCATCGGCACGGGCGGACTCCCGCAGATTCACCTGCAGGATGAATCGGAATCGGCGCTCGACTTCGTACTCAACGGCATCGAAAACTACACCGACGCGCTTCAGAACAAGACCCGTGTTTCCATCAGCGCGGCGGAGATCGCCTCCGGCAGCTATACCGCGAGCCTTCCGTTTGTGGATTACACGCTTGCGGCTGCCGACCTGCCTGCGCTTTCCGCCATCACGATCAACGGCAGCGGTTTTCTCGCGGGGCTGATCATCGACGGCAACACCTACACGATTCACAGCCTGACCGCTTCTGGCCTGAACGTAACGCTCAACGGAAAAGACATCACCGTGGACGGCATTGTCCGCGTGGCGAACTTGATCATCAACGCCGTGGACAGCGACGTGCAGCTCAGCCTGTCGGCGGACGATCTGCCGGACGGCGTCGTTCCGGAGAGCCTGCCGATCGACGGCAGCGCGAGCGTCGACTTCAGCATTATGGATATCGTTGCCAAGGCGGTTGTGAACATCACCGCGACGGCGCATATCTATGCGGGCGGCTCCGTCTCGATCTCGGCGGAGAGCACGCAGACGCAGCCGCTGATTCCGCTGGTCGGGACAGGATTCAACCTCGTCAACGTCAAGGTTGGCTCGGCGACCATCAGCATCCTTGGCATCATCGAATCCGGCGGCAATCTGGATGCGAGCGCGAAGACCAAGGTCGTCGCGGAGGCGTCCAACACCTCTCTTGCGAAGTTCTTTATTCCGTTCGCAGTCGGAGTCGTCGTCGCCAGCTCCGATGTCACGCTTGGCGCGAGCGGCTGGCTCAAGGCCGCAGGCTCGGTCAACCTTCTCTCCCAGACGGACGTCACGCTCAAGGTTCGCTCCACGGCGGGTAAGCTCCCCATTTCGCTGGCGGTCTCCGTCGCGATTGTGGATGCGCATGTAAACGTGCTTGGCGACGTGACGGCGCAGTCCGGCAGCATCACCCTCAAGAGCGCGGGGACGACCGCGGTGCAGACGCTCGCCTCCAACAAAGCGCCTGAGACAAGCAACACCACCTCCAGCGCGGGCACGAACAGCACGGGCGGCACGGGCGGCTCCGCTGCCTCCGGCAACAGTTTCGGCGGATTCTTCGCGGTCAGTGTCGTGCTCCAGAGCGTGGACGCCATCGTCGCGGGAGCGGCTGACCTCAGCGCGGGCAAAGATATCTCCATCCTCTCCTCGGCAAGCGAGCGCGTGCTGACCAAGGCCACCTCGGCAGATCCCGTCGCGGCCGGCGTCTCCAGCGCGCCTTCCCAGAGCGTATCCTCCATGCAGGGCATCGTCTCCGGCTTGTTTACTAAGATCAAGACGGTGCTGACGGGTAGCGCGGCAGGCGCATTTGCAAAGGGCGAGGGCAGCTTCAACGGCGCGGACGGATACGCCATCACTTCTGAATCCACGCAACACGGAACCATTACCGCACCGGCTAAGGTCAAGGGCGGAGAGAACGCAACCGTCAAGGTCACGCCGGACTCCGGCTATGTGCTGGAAGCGCTCACCTATACCTACCTGCCCGCGGGGCAATCGGCTTATGTGACGCGCTCGGTGAATATCAGCGGCGCAGGCGACAGCTACACGTTTGTGATGCCGGAAGCCGCGGTCAAGGTCACGGCGGTGTTCCGCCAGCGGACGGCGGAGGATCCCGATCCTTCCACCGGCAACCTGTTTGATGAAGAGGAAGAGGACGATAGCCTCGGCATCGGCGGCCTGTTTGACGAAGGCACCTCCGGCTCGGAGTCCGACGGAACGGTCACTCAGAGTGGCGATCTGGGCGACGACTTCACTATCACGGTCTCGCCGGATCTCGCAAACGGCGCTCTGGTGATCAGCGCGCAGAAAGCGGACGCGGGAAAAGAGATCGTCATCACCGTCAACCCCGCAAAGGATTTTCAGCTTAAGGCGGATACGCTCAAGGCGACGACGCAGCTGGAAGGCCGCACGAGCATTCAGACCATCGCAAAGAATACGGCGGGTCAATACGTTTTGACGATGCCTGCCGGAAACGTCACCCTCAACGCGGAGTTTGAGGCGGTGCCCGCGGGCACCACACCCACAACCACTCCTGCAAAGACAAGCAGTTCCTCCGTTCAGGCGACGGGTGCGCTCGCCGTTGCAGTCTCTCGCAACGCAAACCTTGCTACCATCAACACGACTGGCACGATTACCGCGGGCGGCACACTCAAGCTCAATGCTGACGCAAGCACCCAGAGTTCGTTGCTGGCGGATGGTTCTCCGGTCGGTACCGCGGCAGGCGAAAGCAACGACCCGATGAGCGAAGCGAACGCGGGCACGGACGCGCAGGACACGGACGAAGTCACGCAGGAGCAGACCGCGACGATGGCAAACGGCAGGCCGGTTGTCGTCTCCTCCACGCTCAACGGCACTGTAAACTTCCGCTCCACCTCGACGACAGAGGACAAAGCGGCGTTTGGCTACACGGCTCGGCAGGGCTACAAGCTCGCGGTTGACGGACTGAAATACAGCTATACCGATCCCACAACGGGACTTGTCGAAGGCACGCTGACGGCAGGCTCCGGCGGAAGCTACTATATCGCGCTTCCGGCCGCTCTGCCCAAGGACGTGACGCTGACCATCAGCGCAACATTTGAGGCAGAGACGTATCAAATCACGCTGCCCGCTTCCGGCGTCACGGGACCCGCAAGCGCAAAGCGCGGGGACTCCGTGGAGTTGACCGTGGCCCAGCAGGCGGGGAAGACCGCCGCCGTGACCGCAACGGGAGCCACCGTAACCGAAGCGGATGGCAAGTATAACTTTATCATGCCGGGCGCGGATGTGACCGTCTCTGTTGCATTCACCGAAAAGCAGACGGAAGTCGAGCTCACCGGAGACGCATTAACCTTCCTGACCGCTTCCGACACGCGCGTGAATACGGGCGAAAAGGTCACGTTCTCGCTGACCAGCGCAGGTACCGCCTCCGGCAAGAAGCTGGATATCGCGGTCAAGGCATTTTATCTGGATATCGCGAGCGGCGATTATGTCGAGGACGATACGATCACCATCACGGTCGTGGACAACGCCTTCACGGTTCCGACCACGATCGGCCCCAACCACAAGCTGGTCGTCAGCGTCGCCGCGGAGAACAAGGCACATGCGGTAACCGTGACAACGCCCACAAACGGCACCATCACGGCGCCCGCGTTTGTCAACGGCGGGGAAACGATCACCATCACCGTCACGCCGACGGCGGGATTCAAGCTCAAACCGGGTTCTCTGACGGTCAAGACCGTGGAAGGCAGTGTTGAGGCAACTGCTCCGGTCGCGGCGGACGCAAACGGGAATTATACCTACAAGGTTCCGGTTCCGGTGGGCGGGGACACCAAGCCCATGACCTTGACCATCGCCGGTGCGTTTATCAAAGACCCGAGCTACACGGGGCAACCCGCAACCAATCAGCAGAAGAAGTCGTTCTCGCTCGGCGTCGGCATCGCCATCGCGGTGACGCTGCATAAGAACGAAGCCACGATTCAAAACGGAACCATCACAGTCGGCAGCCTCGAACTTTGCGCAACCTCCGGCAGCGAAGCGGAGCAGCTCGTGTTTGCGGCGGATGCCAAGGCGGGCTATTCGCAGGGTGACTTCGGCCTTGCAGGCGCGGTCACCGTACATGTCGCAAGCGCGAAGACCCGCGCGATCATCGGCGACAAGGCAGCCATTACGCTCGCCGAGGCGGGCG
>JBDKRF010000098.1:0-3244 GCA_039683525.1 Clostridiaceae bacterium | reverse complement strand
TCCCAAGTCCTCACGCCGTCCGGCATGGGCGGCGGTTATCCCGCGAAAACAGGCTTAGTTGAGGAAGCCCTTGTAGTGCCGCATGAGCATGTGGCTCTCAAGCTGGCTTGTCGTCTCGAGAGCGACGTTGACCATAATCAGCACGCTGGTTGCGCCAAACGCGCTACTCTCGGCCAAGCCTCTCATAGCAAGCTGCGGTAAAATCGCAACCACCGCGAGGAAGAGCGATCCGAACAGCGTCAGGCGGCCGGAGATCTTGCTGAGGTAATCGCTCGTCGGTTTGCCCGGACGAATGCCCGTGATGAAACCGCCGTTCTGCTGCAGGTTCTTCGACATTTCGATCGGATTAAACGTCACGCTCGAATAGAAGAACCCAAAGCCGATGATCAGAAGCGCGTAGATGACATAGTAAATCGCGCTGTTCGTGCCCATATACGTCTTATAGAACGCATAGAACGCGCCATCCGGCTTGAACTGCGCAATCATGCCCGGGAACTGGAGGAACGTGAGCGCGAAGATCAGCGGCAGAACGCCATTGGAGTTCGCCTTGATCGGTAGGTACGTGCTCTGTCCGCCATACATCTTGCGGCCGACGACGCGCTTTGCGTACTGCACGGGGATGCGGCGCTGTGCCTGATCCACATGCGTGACCAGCGTGATGAGTCCCACAACCAGAATCGCCAGCATCAACAGCTCCCAGATGGGAAGCGTGCCGACGAATAGCTGCTGGCCAAGGCTGATGAACGTCTTGGGTACGCGCGAAACAATGGATGCAAAGATCAACATCGAAACGCCGTTGCCAACGCCATCCTCGGTGATGCGCTCGCCGAGCCACATCAAAAATGCAGTGCCGGCGGTGGAGCAAATGCCGATGGTGGCATACGTGAGCCAGCTGGAGTCCACCAGGTACTGCGTGCCGAGGCCGATGAAGATACCGATGGACTGAACCATTGCCAGAACGATACCGGTGTAGCGGGTGATTTTCTCGATCTTAATCTTCCCGTCCTCTTCCTTGCTCAGACGCTCCAACGAGGGAATCGCAATCGTGAGCAATTGGATGATAATCGACGCGTTGATATAGGGCGAAATGCCCATCGCAAAGATCGTAAACTGGCTAAACGAACTACCGGTGAGCAGGTCGAGGAAGCCGAGAATGTCGTATTGCGATACGGCGCTCTTAAGGAGCTCCGTATTGACGCCGGGAATCGGAATGAAACTTCCGAGCCGGTAGACCACGATCAGCAGAAGTGTGATGAGCATCTTCTTGCGGATCTCTTTGATCTTAAACGCGTTGATATATGTCTGGAACATTAGCCGATCACCTCAACACTTCCGCCAGCAGCCTTAATTGCAGTCTGAGCGGATTGAGAGAACTTCGCCGCTTTAACGTCCAGTTTCTTCGTCAGCTCGCCGCCGCCCAAAACCTTCAGGCCGTCTTTTTCGATCTTGCTGATATAGCCTTCCTTTTTGAGCATTTCAGCCGTCACTACGGTGCCGTTCTCCAACCTTTCGAGGTCGGAAACGTTGATAATCGTGTATTCTTTTCCAAAGATATTGGTAAAGCCGCGCTTGGGCAAACGGCGCGCAAGCGGCATCTGTCCGCCTTCAAAACCGTTCTTTTTGCTGCCGCTGCGTGCTTTCTGACCCTTGTGGCCCTTCGTGGAGGTCTTGCCCATGCCGCTACCGGTACCGCGACCGATACGCTTGGGGGCTTTGACCGACCCGGGGGCGGGCGATAATTCATGGAGTTTCATGATGCACGTCCTCCTGCCTTAAACTTCTTCCACCGTAATCAGGTGTTTGACCTTAAAGATCATACCGCGCGTGCAGGCGTTATCCGGCTGGGTAACGGTGCTGTGGAGCTTTTTGAGGCCCAGCGCGACGACCGTCGCCTGCTGATCTTTCAGGCAGCCGATCGGGCTCTTAACGAGCGTTATCTTGAGTTTTTTGGCCTCCGCCGCTGTTGCTTTCGCCATATTAGCGTCCTCCTTAACCCAAGATCTCTTCCACGGACTTGCCGCGGGCCTTGGCAATCTGCTCCGCCGTACGCAGCTGGCTCAAGCCTTCGATCGTGGCTTTCACGCAGTTGCTGGGGTTGTTGGAGCCATAAGATTTCGTACGAATATCGTGAATGCCGACCATTTCGAGCACTGCACGGGCCGGACCGCCAGCGATAACGCCGGTACCCTCTTCAGCGGGAAGCATGCGGACATGCCCCTTACCGAATCTGCCTTCGACAGCGTGCGGAATCGTCGTGCCCACGATGGGAACATCGACCATATGACGCTTCGCGTCTTCAACGCCCTTGCGAACCGCCTCCGGAATTTCAGCGGCTTTGCCGAGGCCAACGCCGACTTTACCCTTTTCGTTTCCGACGACCATCAGCGCGGTGAACCGGAAGTTCTTACCACCCTTGACAACCTTCGCAACACGATTGATGGAAACCAGACGCTCTTTGAATTCGCTGGGCTCTTTTTCGAATCTCCTGTTGTTTTGCATGTTCGTTCCTCCTTAGAAGTCCAGCCCGGCTTTGCGAGCGCCGTCCGCTAGAGCTGCAACGCGTCCGGTGTAGAGGTAACCGCCGCGGTCGAACACGACCTTGGTCACGCCCTTTGCCTTAGCGCGCGCGCCGACGAGTTCGCCGACGAGAGCTGCCTGTTCGGCCTTGCTCTTGCCCTCCAGCTTGCCCTTGATGTCGGCGTCCAGCGTGGAAGCTGCGACCAAGGTGTTTCCAACGGTGTCATCGATCACCTGCGCGTAGATGTGCGTGGTGCTGCGGTAAACGTTCAAACGGGGACGCTCTGCGGTACCAACGATATTCTTGCGCATGCGGTAATGACGATCCACGCGAATCGCGTTTTTATCGATTTTGCTAAACATCTTTCGTCACTCCTTCCTGCTTTACTTACCGGTCTTGCCTTCCTTGCGGCGAACGACCTCGTTCTCATAGCGAATGCCTTTTCCCTTGTAGGGTTCGGGCGGACGCACCGCGCGGATATCGGCAGCCACCTGGCCAACCACTTGCTTATTGATGCCCTTAACCGTGATCTTCGTCGGCGCGGGGACATCAAAGCTGATGCAAGAGGTCTCCGGGAATTTTACCGGATGGGTGTAACCGACGTTGATTAAGAGGCCAGTGCCCTGCGGCTGCACTTTGTAGCCGACGCCGACGATTTCGTGCTTCTTTTCAAAGCCGTTCGTCGTGCCCACGATGGGAACATCGACCATATGACGCTTCGCGTCT
>JBDKRF010000097.1:0-7208 GCA_039683525.1 Clostridiaceae bacterium | reverse complement strand
CGGTCAGAGCCCGTCACTTCATGCCCTTGGGATTTCAAAATCAGAGCAAGACCGTTCATGCTGCAACCACCGATGCCGATGAGGTGGATTCGCTTTGCGTCGTCGATATGTGCCATCTTGTGATGTCTCCATTGCTTTCTCAGAATCTACTTATTATACGCCTTTGCGGAGTGTTTGCGCAATGTTCGGGATGGCTCCCCCGGCTGGATTGCACCTAGCCAGTCATTTTGCGTTCGGAACGATCCTCGTTGGCAATGTTTAAAATAGATACTTGCCACATGATATGCAATCTTGCGCATCCCAAGCCGGGATGGTACATTATCAGAATAATGTTTCTCGTTAATCCTTGATCATGCCCATTTCTTCGAATAAATAGCAGAGCATGATCCGGTTTATCTATGAAATATATAGGATCTAAACAATCGATTGGAAAGAGCAGGAACTCACCATGACCAAAAAAGCTATTGCGTTGATTCTCGCGTTATTGTTGCTCGTTTCTCTTGCTGCCTGCGGCACTGGCGAATCGGATGCCGCGCTGGAAAGCTCCTCCGGGCTCGGAGCCGCGGTGGAGGATTCCGCGCAGGCGAGCCCTGTCACGCAAGACGTACCCGGCCCGGCACAGTCCGGCCGTGAATCGCGCGTGACCCCGCTCGGCAACGGCGAAGATCAGGTCACCGTCATGGTTTATATGTGCGGCAGCGATCTGGAAAGCGACGGCGGCGCGGCAACGGCGGACATCAACGAGATGCTGTACGCTACTCTGAGCGATTCCGTGCATGTCGTGATCGAAACCGGCGGCGCTTCCAAGTGGGAGAATACCGTGATCGACGCGGACACCAACCAGCGCTGGCTTGTCACCGGCGATGGTCTGGAGCTGGTTGGCGACGCGGGACAGCAGAACATGACCGACCCGCAGACGCTGACGGAGTTCATTCGGTTTTGCGCGGAGAACTATCCCGCAAACCGCAACATCCTTGTCTTCTGGGATCACGGCGGCGGCACACTGGGCGGCTACGGCTCCGACGAGCACTACCCCGACGGCACCATGTCCCTCGCTCAAATCGATCAGGCACTGACGGATGCAAATGTCGTCTTCGACTGGATCGGCTTCGATTGCTGCATGATGGGCACGGTGGAGACCGCATTCGTCGCGGAAAAGCATGCCGACTACCTGATTGCGTCCCAGCGCTCCGAACCCGGCGGCGGCTGGTATTATACGGACTGGCTCAACGCACTCTCCGAAGATCCCTCGCTCGCTTCCCCCGCAGTCGGACAGATCATCGTCGACAGCTTCATCCGCGAAGAGCAAAACGGGGATTATGGCGACGAACTGACGCTGTCCATGATCGACCTGACCTCGTTTGCGCCGTTTATGGATACGCTCTATACCTATTTATCCAGCGTGAATACGGAGCTAATCGACACCTCCGCGTATAAAGAGGTCTCCAAAGCGCGCTATGATAGCCGCTCCCCCGGCGAGGAGGAATACGATCAGGTCGATCTGGCATACTTGGTTAACAACATCTCTCTGGGCGATTCGGCGGCGCTTCTTTCCCGGCTGGATGATGCGGTTGTGATCAGTCAGGAGACCGCAGACCACTACGCGGGGCTGAGCCTGTATTTCCCTTATGCCAGTATCGATTCGGTCGAGGATACGCTCGCGACCGCAAAATCGATCGGGCTGGACACGCCATATCAGAAATTTATGTCAGACTTTGCGAGCCTCATGGCGGGCGGTCAGCTCTATAGCAGCGGCGGCTCGGCAAACCCGCTCTCTTCCGAAACGCAGAGCGCCAGCGACCTGACCGACACGAGTTGGCTCGACACCGATCTTGTGTCGGACTACGAGTCGTATTATCAGCAGAACTCGTACGACGGTTCCGAGCTTGCGATTGTTGAAAAAGACGGACAGTACGTGCTTGAAATGAGTCAGGATGACTGGGACCTGATTTCGGATGTATACCTCGAGGTGTACCTGGACGTAGGCGATGGTTATCTGCATCTGGGCTCGGATAATGTTGCATCGTACAACACGGATGGCGACCTGATCGTCAGCTTTGACGATAACACGTGGGTCGCGCTGGATGGGCATATCGTCAGCTTCTTTGCCGAGCACAGCGACGAGGAGAATGTCTGGAAGGGATCTGTTCCCGTCTATGTCAACGGCGACGAAGCAAGGCTGATTCTCGTTTGGAACGGAGACAACGCAAGTGTTGCGGGTTATGAGCACGTGTATGATACCAACGTTGCCTCCCGCGGGCTGATTGCGCTCAAAGACGGCGATAAAATCGACCTGCTGGGTGATTTTTACACCTATGACGGGGAATATGACAATCAGTACATCTTCGACAATCTCGTGGTCGATGGCCAGCTGAAGGTGAGTTATGAGGACGTTGGCGAGGGCGATTGCCTTGTCTACTACTCGCTCCATGATATCTATCAAAACGTTTACTGGACGGAGTCTGTGGTATACTCCGCGCAATAAGCATTCTAGGGTCATCATACCCCCACGCTTTCCGCCATAGTAATTCATCCGCAAGACCACAATAAGCATGCCTGCGCGGATGCGTGAACGCAGACGCAAGAACCCACGAGGCTTTAGAAAAATCAACCCCGGTAAAACGGTGAAAAGGGCTTGCCATTTTTGCCCCGATACGATAAAATATCTTTTGCGCGGGGATGTAGCCCAGTTGGTCAGAGCGCTTCGTTCACATCGAAGAGGTCGTGGGTTCGAGCCCCTCCATCCCCACCATAACTGGACACCTATTTTGATACAATATGTATCGGGATGGGTGTTCATTTCTTTATCCAGAAAGTGCCCATTTGTTGGGCTTTTTCGACACTATTTAACGATTAAAGGCTCTACAGCGGTGCTCACGGCACCATCGCAGAGCCTAATTTTGTTTGGGAGTATAAACAATTTAACGATACGTCGCTACCGTGTGCATCTTTTAATTATTCCTCGGAACATAAAGAATCGGAATGTAAGATTAGCTACATAGTATATCCTTCACTACGGCCTCGAGGATGAATGCCTAAACATGGACTGGTTCATGTCTCTGAAAGACGCCAGCGACAGATTAGAGCACTGGCGAAGGGACTTCAACGAGTACCATCCGCACCGCAATAAAAAGCTGCTGATTGAGACAATTAATTAAACAGTCTTAAGCATATCCAATTGAAGTTTTCTCAGTAAGCTTCACCTTATCGACAATGGTTGTCATACAACGAAGTATGCTAAAATTGCTTATAGTCAAACAAAGCTGAGTGATTTATTACAATATTTCCCAATTTTGCAGAGATGAGGCTTCTGTTATGCAGTTCCTCGTGGATTGCGGCTGCTGCGGTTTTGCCCGCACCCATCGCGAGGATGACCGTTGCCGCACCCGTGACCGTGTCGCCGCCGGCGTAGACGTGGTCGCGGCTGGTCTTGCCCGTGCATTCGTCCACGATGATGCCGCCCCACTTTTCGGTGGCAAGGCCGGGCGTAGTGTTCTTGATCAGCGGGTTCGGGCTGTTGCCGATCGCGATCACGACGGTATCGACATCGATCGTGTGCTCGCTGCCCGGCTTCACGACGGGGCGTCTGCGTCCGGAGGAGTCGAGTTCGCCCAATTCCATCTCCACGCAGGTCATGCCCTTGACATAGCCGTTCTCGTCGCCGAGAATCTCGGTCGGATTCGTCAGCATCTTGAAGATGATGCCCTCTTCCTTGGCGTGATGCACTTCTTCCACACGGGCGGGCATTTCAGCCTCGCCGCGGCGATAGACGATATAGACGTTCTCCGCTCCCAGCCGCTTTGCGCTTCTCGCCGCGTCCATCGCGACGTTTCCGCCGCCGACGACCGCCGCGTTTTTGCCGACCTGCACGGGCGTGTCCGAATTCGGGAAGCTGTACGCCTTCATGAGGTTGATGCGCGTTAAAAACTCGTTTGCGGAATACACGCCGTTGAGGTTCTCGCCGGGGATTCCCTGAAAGCGCGGCAAGCCCGCGCCGCTGCCGACGAACACCGCGCTGTAGCCTTCTTCATTGAGTAGCTCGTCGAGCGTGATGCTGCGGCCGACGACCATATTGGTCTCGATCTTCACGCCCATGTCCTCGAGGATTTTGATCTCGTCCCGCACGAGCTGCTTGGGCAGACGGAATTCGGGAATGCCGTAGACAAGCACGCCGCCGGGGGTATGGAGCGCTTCAAAGATGGTCACTTCGTAGCCGAGCTTGCGGAGGTCTCCCGCACAGGTCAGTCCCGCGGGGCCGCTGCCGACGATGGCGATCTTTTTACCGTTGTCCGGCAGGGGAACAGGCGTCTCCATGCCGTGCGTCATCGCGTAATCCGCGACGAAGCGCTCTAAGCGTCCGATACCGACAGGCTCGCCCTTGATGCCGCGCACACACTTCTCCTCGCACTGGGTCTCCTGCGGGCAGACACGACCGCAGACGGCGGGCAGCGCGTTGGTCGAGCGGATGACGTCGTTGGCTTCCATGAACTTGCCCGCAATCACCAGCTGGATGAATTCCGGAATGCGGACGTTGACGGGGCAGCCGTCCACGCAAGGCTTATGCTTGCAGTTGAGGCAGCGCGTCGCTTCTTCGATGGCCATCGCCTCGTCGTAGCCCTGCGAAACCTCTTCAAAGTTACAGTTGCGGATATCCGGCTCCTGCTCGCGCGCGGGCAGTTTGGTCAAACTCATATTCGGCATAGGTCAGTTCCCTCCCCGCTTGGTCTGCAGTTCCAGATTGGTCAGGTTGCAGGCCTTGCATTCGAGGCTCTGCGCCTCTTCCTTGCGATACATCCTGCCGCGGGCAATGGCCTCATCCCAGTCGACGAGGAATCCGTCGAAATCGGGCCCGTCCACGCAGGCAAACTTCATCTCGCCGCCGACGGTGACGCGGCAGCAGCCGCACATGCCCGTGCCGTCGATCATGATGGGGTTCATCGAGATCACGGTGGGGATGTTGCGGGGCTTTGTGATATTCACGACCGCGCGCATCATGACCAAGGGGCCGATTGCGATCACATGATCGTATTCCTTACCCGAATTGAGCAGCTCTTCCAGCGCGCTGGTCACGAAACCCTTGTGTCCGTTGCTGCCGTCGTCCGTCATGACGTACAGGTTCGTGCTCGCCTCTTTCAGCTCGTCCATGAGGATCATGAGGTCGGTATTGCGGAACCCCACGATGACATCCACTTCCGCGCCCATATCGTGCAGCGCTTTTGCCTGCGGATACGCGATGGCAACGCCCAAGCCGCCGCCGATGACCGCGACCTTCTTCATGCCGTCCAAGTGACTCGCCACGCCCAGGGGGCCCACGAAGTCCAGAATGCTGTCGCCTTCGTTCAGCACGTCCAACCTTTTGGTCGTGTAGCCGACCTTCTGGTAGATGATGGTCACCGTGCCGCGCGCGGGATCGGTTCCCGCTACGGTCAGCGGAACGCGCTCTCCGTTTTCGTCCACGCGCAGGATGATGAACTGCCCCGGCTTCGCTTTTTTCGCGATGTAGGGCGCCTCCACCTCCATGAGCGTGACCGTTTCATGCAGCGGACGCTTGGTTACGATTCGGTACATAGGGACTCCTTGTCAACTATTCTTTTTCGTTATCATGAATTGAATTCCGTATTTATTTTATATGCTATAAAGATGTCTTTCGATCTACGGGTTAGTCCACGAACATGCTTACCATCTGCATCGGGCTCTCGAAACGATACTTCGCCTTCAGATCCGGAGCATGCGTCCCCCAAAGGGCAAGCGCAAAATCCACCCCGGCTTCCTCAGCGCATTCAGCATCATTTCTCGTGTCACCGATGAACAAAACTTTCGATCGTTCTACCAGCGCGAGGTTTACATAAAGATTCAGAGGTTCAGGGTTTGGCTTTTTCTGCCGAACCATTTCCCCGGTAATGATAGTATCCATTTTTGATACAAGGTTCATCCAGAGCGGTTCCTGCAGCTCGAAATCGATTCGATTTGTAACAATACCCAAAGCCCGCCCGCAAGCGCTCAATGCGTCTATGCACTCCATCACCCCGTCATAATAGCGATTTTTGTGACACTCGCGAATGTAAATCTCCCGCTGTCTGGAGAGAATGCAAGCTCGGCTTGCAGCATCGTTTACCTGAAAATAACGCAGCATCAAATCATCGGACATGCCTCGAATCGCTTGCGTATCGGTTTTCGTAACCCTTCTGCCCAGATGTTCTTTCATCACCTGACGCGTAATCTTGTTCCAAACATGGTCGCTGTTGATGATGGTGCCGTCCACATCAAAGACAAAATGCGTGTACATAAAACCTCAGTTCAAGTAATTAAAAATTGAATGCTTCAATTGCCGCGATGAAAAATAACTGTATAACGTATCAGAATCTGTCCAATTGCTTGAAACACCTCTCGTAACAGATGTTTAAAGCACTGCTTTTATTAGGAAACGATTAGATTGTATGTTGCCTTACTAAGCATCCTGAAAGCTGAGTGCTTTTGGGGGATTATCAACCATTAAGCTGTTCACTAGATCATTCCCGATGCGATCGGCAAGCAAGAATCGAAACCGCGTGAGGATATCGTCCAACCCAAACGGTGCGCCGTAGCTCTTGAGTCGTTGATTCGTCGTGTCGAGGCCGAGTAACAAGTTGGAGGAATATCCCATCAACACCATCGCTTCAATAAGTTTGAGTTCCTGCTCATCACCGTGGTATTTCTCCCGGTGGATCGTGTCGTACTCGAGAAATACACCCGCGTCGGCAAGCTCCATGTGATAACCTATATCGTATTTTGCACGATCCAGATGACAGAGGATGAGCCGTTCCGGCGCAATTCCATAGCCGCGGAAGAACGCAACCAGCTTCACCGCGTCTGCGTCCGGATCAAAGTGAACGAAAACAGGCGCACATGTCTCCTGTGCCGCAGCAGCCGCCGCGGCAAAGAGTTTTTCGTACAGCGGGCTTGCATGATTTAGCCCCGGTACCGCCGCGCACTTGATCAGTCCCGCGCGCGCGGATAAGTCCGTTCCTTCGTCCATTCCCTCGCTCACTTCGCGGATATAGATGCGGGTCAACGCGTCTTCGCTCTGACGTGCCAGCCAGTCGGCATCCTCAAAAAACTCTGTCTTGTGAAAGCCGGTGCAGGCGATGATTTTGACGCCCGATTGTTCACTGACGCGCTTGAGCCCCGCCGCCATGCGTCCGCAGCCGTGCGGCTGCGCGTCCACGAAG
>JBDKRF010000096.1:0-7053 GCA_039683525.1 Clostridiaceae bacterium | reverse complement strand
GTGGAGACCAATGTGCTCGGCATGATATTTGGCGCTCAGGTAGCGGCGTAAGGAATGCGGGCGCAGGGGCATGGCGCGATCTACAGCATGGAAGGCCTCGGCTCGAACGACATGATACAGGAAAAGACAATTCTGTATGGCACCTCGAAGCGCGCGCTCACGTACTTCATGAAAGGGCTCGCAAAGGAGCTTGCGGGAACGGGTGTCATCGCGGGACGACTCTCGCCCGGCATGATGCTGACCGATTTTATCACGAAGACGCCGGATGGCACGGTTGCCGCGATTGACACCGACAGTCGGTTTCGCAAGGTTTTCAATATTCTCGCCGACCGGCCGGAGACCGTCGCGGCGTTTTTCGTTCCGCGGATGCTGCGCAACACGAAGAACGACAAGCAGATTGCGTGGCTCACGGGAGGCAAGGCCGCATGGCGCTTTCTCACCGCGCCAATGCGCAAAGGGCGGCTGGTGTGAACAACAAGTCTGCGTGACAAACGCGCCGATCAGATGAGGAGAGAATGAATGAATCTGCTGAAGGTTTGGCATCAGGAGGCGTTTCAGGGAACGCACCGGAAGAAGGGATATTTCGAAGGCTGGTATCTCAAGCTCATCGATGCTTCGCGCAAAAACGTATTTGCGCTCATTCCCGGGGTCTCGATTGGGAAAGACAAGGCGGACTCGCACGCGTTTGTTCAGCTGATCAACGCGGTCACCGGCAGGACGGAGTATTTCCGATTTGCGTTTGACGAGTTTTCAGCGGATGAGAGAAAGTTTGACGTTCACATCGGAACCAACCACTTCTGGGATGGCGGCGTCGAAGTAGACCTCCAAAATGAAACGACGAGCATTCAAACCAGCCTGCGCTTTGAAAACATTGAAAAGTATCCGGTCTCGTTGCTGCATCCCGGCATCATGGGCCCGTTTTCGTTTGTGCCGGGCATGGAGTGCTATCATGGCATCGTCAACATACGCCATACGATCGTCGGCTCGATGACGTATAACGGGAGCCTGCTTGATATGAGCGGAGGCGAGGGGTATATTGAGAAGGACTGGGGAAGGTCGTTTCCGCAGGCGTGGATCTGGATGCAGGCGAATCATTTCGCCATGCAACACGCGTCCTTCATGTTCTCGATTGCTCGCATTCCGTGGCTGGGAACGACGTTTGTAGGGCTGATCTGCTTTCTTCGCACGGACAAGGGCTTTTACCGGTTTGCGACCTATAACGGCAGCAGCGTGCGCAAGCTGGAGATGGAAGGCAATCTGATCAAGACCACGCTCCAAAGTCCAACGCACACGCTTTCGTTTACGGCGACCTACGCAACCGGAGGAATTCTCAAAGCGCCGAAGAACGGGATGATGTTGCGCGAGATCGAGGAAAGCATCACGGCGGAGGTTGCCGTTGAGCTATCGGATCATCGGGGAAACATCCTGTTCCGGGATGAGAGCAATCGCGTCGGCATGGAGATCGCGGCGACGCTGGAGCAGATTATGCCCCGATAACGATCTTGTTTATTGAGTTAGTTACAGATAAAACTGTTTTGAATCAACGATAGGAGCAAGCAATGGAAGAACTGCATGACAAAGAATACCCCGGCGAGGAGAGACTGGAACTCAACGAGGAAACCCTGCGACTGCTTTGGTCCAAGACGTATAACACCAATGGAAAGCCGGACTGGTCGCATATCTATCCCTACTATCACGATGAGATCGTGTTTCAGGACACGATCCAGCGCATCGAAGGCAAACAGGAGTTTATCGAACTCTGCAAGCGCCTGACGAACCGATGTAAAGAGCTGCAGATGGAGCTCGGCACAATCTTCGTAAAAGGCAACGAGTTCATGTTTGATTGGACGATGACCATGATGTTCAACAAATTTCCGAGCACGCCGATCTACGGCTGCACGAAGCTGATTCTGCATCCGGACGGCAGAATCATCAGCCAGCGCGACTATTATGATCTCTGGGGTGATATCTTTAACGGGATTCCGTGGTTCAAAAAACGGTACCGCAAGTTCATGCATAAGAAATTCGGCTAAGGATTCGGGGAGGCTTTCGCGACAGCAGAGAAGGAGAGCGCATATGGCAGAGCGGATAGATGCAAAAAAGCCCACCATTGTGGTGAGCCGTTGCCTGGGGTTTTGTAAGTGCCGTTATAACGGAGACGTACTCAGCAGTCCCTTTGTCGAGTCGCTCAAGCCGTATGTAAATTACGTCACGGCCTGTCCGGAGGTGGAGATCGGGCTCGGTGTTCCGAGAAACCCCGTGCGCCTCGTCAGCCGGGACGGAATCATCGAGCTTTACCAGCCCACCGAAGACAAGACGTATACGGATGAGATGAACCGGTATTCCGACGCGTTTTTCAACGAAGTCGGGAGCATCCACGGCCTCATTCTCAAAGGGCGCTCACCTTCCTGCGGCATCAAGGACGTCAAGGTCTATGCGAGCAAGGAGAAGTCCTCCAGCTCGCAAAAGGGCGTCGGCATCTTCGCATCGCACGCGATCCGGCGATATCCCAATCTTCCGATCGAGGAGGAGGGTCGCCTGACCAACTACGCCATCCGCGAGCACTTTCTGACGAAACTCTACACCATGTTTCGCTTTCAGGCGGTGAAGGAATCGCGGTCGATGAAGGAACTGGTGCAGTTCCATTCCGAGTATAAGTTCTTACTCATGGCGTATCATCAGACCCAATTGCGCCTGCTCGGCAAGATCGTCGCCAATCACGAGAACCTGACAATCGAAGCGTGCATGGAGGGATACGAGCAGCATCTGGGCCTTGCGCTGTCCCGTCCGCCCAGCAGAAATAACTATAGCAACGCATTTCTGCATATCTTCGGCTACTTTTCGGACACGCTCAGCGAGAAAGAGAAAGCGTTTCTGTTAGATCGGCTGACGAAGTATCGCGAGGACAAAGTCCACATCAGCGCGATTCAAAACGTGATGCGCGCCTATACGATACAGTGCAACCTTCCATATTTGCTGAATCAGGCTATCTGGTCGCCGTATCCGGAGGAGTTGCTGGACATCAGCGATTCGGGTCGGTAAGACAGTCAATTCAGTGAGAGTGCTTTTCACAGCACGATGCCGGATTCGCGCAGATAGTCGCGGGTCTTTTCAAGAAGCGCATTTGCTGCCTCCAGATCCTGCGCCGGCGGCGCAAGCTCCTCTTCCGTCGTCAGATAGTAGAAGACGTCGGTGGTTTGCGTAAGATCGGTAGAGGTACCGAGGTAGTAAAGCGCCTCAGCGGAAACATCGGCGGAGTCGGAAAGTTGATCGATGACGGTCTTCTTATACCACTGGTAAAACTTACCGTTGTCCTTGCCCGTCTGTGTCCGCACCATGCCGGGATGCATGGCGTTGATGGTCACCTGATAGGGCGCGAGCTCGACCGACAGCAGATGCATGAATAATAGCTGCGCGAGCTTTCCCGCGCCATATGCTTGTATACCGGTATAGTGCCGTTTCTTCCACTGCAGGTCGTCCAGATCCAGCCCCCAGGCCGCGAAGCGATAGGCTTCCGAGCTGACCAACAGAATGCGTCCGGTTTGGTCGCGCTGATACTTCGGAATCAGCATCTTGCTGATGATCAACGGGCAGAGATAATGCACCGCGAAGTTTTCCTCAAGGCCAAGCGGGTTTTCCTTGCGGGTTTGCAGATGCACGCCTGCGTTGTGAATCAGCACGTCGATCGGCTGTTCCAGAGTAAGCAAATGTTGCGCGACTTTCTGAATCTCAGCAAGATACGCAAGATCCGCGATGAAATACTCGATCTTTGCGCCGAATTCTGCAGTGATCTCCTTGCAAACCGCCTCCGATTTTTCCTGATTTCGATTGATCATCAGGATATGGGCACCCATCGACGCATACTTGCGGGCGGTATGATATCCGATTCCCGAGGTTGCGCCGGTGATGACGACAAGCTTATCCCGAAAAGGCTCCGGATTGCTCATAGGCTTACGTCTCATGTTCTTGAGCATTGCGTTTACATTGGACCATTTGTACTTGGGCCAATACTTCTTCATATTTGCGTTCATACAACAGCTCCTTTTCGGTTGAATCAGGGTCGTGCGAAGTTGTTTCTCTGTGCCGGTACAGGGAATCGATCCGCTTGTGATCGATATTGTCTATATTGTATTATTGCACATTCTATGGTTCAATAACTGCATGAAAAAACAAATGATTACAAAAATAATCCTGTTTGTCTGCCTTGCCGTCATGGTGGGGATGATCGTCGCCGCGATCTTCTTTAAAGAAGCGTTGGTGACCTTTCTGATGCAGAGTCAGGTGCTCCTTCACGCCCGCTTTTTGCATATCTTTGCGGCGACGCTGTTCTTCTCCAACGCGGTGGTTGGTATGATTTGGGAGCGGCGCAGCCTTGCCGCGGGCAACAAGGAGATCATTCTGTATACCTACGACACGGTTTCCTTTCTGGATGCGCTGCTGTCCTCCCCGCTGATCATCCTTTCTCTGGTCGGCGGTCTGGCGATGAGCTTCCAACTCGGGGATCTCATGCAGATCGGCTGGCTATCGGTGGGTTTCCTGCTGTTCATCCTCTCCGGCGTCGTGTGGGTGATCACGGATATTCCCACGCAGTACAAGGTGAAGAAACTCATGGCGCAGATTCGTTCGGAAGAGAAAACCCTTCCCGTCGAACTGATTCGTGTGATGAAGCTGCGATCGTGGGTCGGATTCGCAGGGGTGCTGCCCCTGGTTGCGGTCTTTCTACTGATGGTGTACAAGCCGCACATGACGGCAGTTGCACAGTGGTTTCGCTAGGTTTTTTCATCTCAAACACACCACAATATTGGATCAGATATCCTGCTCGATCGCTCGATTCACGGCGAACGGGCAGGATTTTTTTAGGTTGAAAAAATCACGCAATCCGTGCATTGACCGCCAATGGAAGCATCGCTTGTCCTGCTTACCGAAACTGAAAACGCCCATCGACCTGACCGGTCGATGGGTGGAAGAACGCGATCAGAACCAAATTTTCGTTCATGGCGTGGTGCGGCTAGAACGCGTGATCCAGCGTAAAGGTGGACTGATTCCCAAACCAGTAATCTCGATAATAACGGTTGGTTACCGGAGAATAGGTGGTTACGGTGATCGAGTGGGTCTTTGTGTTGAACTGTAGAATGCGCAGTTGCCCGCACTTTTCCTTATAGTGCTGATAGTCATACATCATCTGCGTCACGACGCGATCCGGCTTACCGTCTCCGTTGTCGTCAATCGGGTCTTGGCGAGCGCTCGTGTCACAGACATGCCCGCTTAACACAAGGCGAATATTCGGGCACTTCGACACGAGGTTTTCAAACACCCACTTGCCGGTAATGCCGAATTTCTGCGAGTGGGTTAAGTTGTCGTGTATCAAAAGAAGCGCGGTGTAGTCGGCGTGCTCTTGTAGCACCTGTTCGACCCACGGGGCAGATTCCTTCTCAACCCCATACCCGATGCCGACGATGATGAGCTTGCAGCCATCGGCCTCCAGGGTCGTATAGGACGACTCACCGCCACGAAAGCGTTGCGAAACGGGAATGGCTAGCACTTCCGGTTGCGTTAAGTATTCGAGATATCCGTTCTTTTTGACTTCGTGGTTGCCCGCAACGCCGATATACGGAATATCATTCTTAAACTGATTGTACATCGTTTCGAATTCTTGCCATTGCTTCGGGGCGGCGCCGTTTTCAACCGCGTCACCGGTTTGCACGACATAACGCATATCCAGCCGTTCGCGGTTTTCGGCGATCCATTTACCCATCTTTGCCATGGCTCCGCCATACTTTCTAAAAGACATATCCTGCGTATCGGAAAGCCAGACGATGGCGAATGTATCGTCGGTGTCTTCCGTGAACTCGGCGCGTGCCTTACTTGCCGGAACAAACAGGATCAAGGTCATGGTGATCAGGATTGATGCGAGTACTTTCTTCATACAAGCCTCCGAACGCGCTTACTTGCAGTATAATGCACATACTGGGCAAGTGCAATCGCGTTTTGCCGGATCGAACAAATTCATTTTGGTTGCCGATAGAGCGCTTGATTGGCGGCGCATTCGATCACGACCGTCGACGGTATCCCGGTAATCCCGCGCGGGAGGTGCCCCGCTGAAAAGGCGTTGGTTGCGGGATGGTCTGGAATTTGAGCATGGATCAAACTGCTCCGCAGGATAGAACTTCTCGTAGAATCGCTGGTGTTGCCTGAATTCTGTGCTATAATACAAAAATCTTCTTTCGGAAAGTGAAGCTCGATTCTGATGCATATGTCTGATGCGTTGATTTCGCCCGCGGTCGGGGTCGCCATGATCGCCGTCAGCGGCTCTGCCATTGCCTACTCCGTCGTGAAAACCAAACAAAGCTACGTGCTGGAAGACAAGACTGTACCTGTGATGGGCGTAATGAGCGCGTTTGTCTTTGCGGCGCAGATGATCAACTTCACGATACCCGGAACGGGAAGCAGCGGGCATATCGGCGGTGGCATTCTGCTTGCGGCGCTGCTTGGCGCCTATCCGGGGCTAATCTCCATTGCGGCGGTTCTGCTGATACAGTGCCTGTTTTTTGCGGATGGGGGATTGCTTGCTCTGGGGTGCAATCTCTTCAACATGGGCGCGGTGTCCTGCCTTGTGGCATATCCGCTGATCTTTAAGCCGATCCTCAGAAAAGGGATCACCAAGCCGAGGCTGATGCTTGCCTCCGTGCTGAGCGTTGTTGTAGGTCTACAACTCGGTGCGTTCTCGGTCGTGCTAGAGACGCTCGTCTCCGGTATCACATCGCTCCCGTTTGGCAGTTTTCTCCTGCTGATGCAGCCGATCCATCTCGCGATTGGCCTCGTGGAGGGACTTGTCACGGGCGCGATTCTCATCTGTGTGTATCAGGCGCGGCCGGAGCTTCTCGAGAGCGTCCAGAGCCATAAAAAACTGGATCGTTCCGTTCCGGTGCGCGGGATCATTCTTGGTGTGCTGATCGCGACCGTTCTCGTCGCGGGCGGATTATCGCTGCTTGCGTCCACGCATCCGGACGGGTTGGAGTGGTCCATCGGAAAAGTCACAGGGCAGCAGGAGCT